>JAPLEX010000046.1 GCA_026390995.1 Flavobacterium sp. | reverse complement strand
AGTAGATAGTTCCGGTGGGGATTGCTTTTTCATATATAGCTAAATCTGCGTTGTATACCACCGCTTGGTTGTTGGTGTAGGTGCGAATATTGGCTTCTCCCAAACGATAAAAGGCACTGTAGCGCAGGCCGTAATTCACGGTCAATTTGTTGCCCAACTCTTGTTCGACTTCAAGGTAGGCCGCCGGCTCAAGCGCTTTTTTCTTTTCGAGCTGACGGTAATTAATCCCCGTTTCTGCACCAGTAGGCCTCAAAGTGCCAGGGTTGAAATCGTAATAAATCACATTGGCTCCGTAACTCAGTTTAATTTCGTCTGACAAATAGTGCTTAAAGTCATATTTGAAGTTGTAATTTTTGATGCCCGAATCCCATTGAAATCCAATAAAATCTAAGTTTAATCCGTAGTAGTACTCGCTGTAAATGGCCGAGAGATTGGAGAATAACTTATTTGAAAACAAATGATTCCAACGCAGATTGAAGGTGGTGTTGCCGTATTGGTTTTCAAATTGATTTTTAATGCGAAACACATCGCGTCCAAAATAACCCGACACATACACATGGTTAATGCTATCCAATTGGTAATGCAATTTGGTATTTAAATCATAAAAATAGGCCGCATTGTCTTTTTGGTCTTTGGATAATTTCATAAACAAATGTGCATAGGATCCGCGGTCTCCTATCAAAAAGGATCCCTTGTCTTTCACGATGGGTCCTTCGGCTAAGATTCGGCTGGTAATTAATCCGATGCCGCCGTTGAGGTGAAATTTTTTGCTGTTTCCGTCCTTTTGGTAAATATCCAAAACTGATGCGGCGCGTCCGCCAAAGCGAGCGGGAATTCCACCTTTGTACAATTTTAAATCTTTGATGGCGTCGGGATTAAAGACCGAGAAAAACCCAAAAACGTGGGAGGAATTATAAAGCGTGGCTTCGTCAAGTAGTATTAAATTCTGATCGGCACCGCCTCCGCGCACATTAAATCCCGAAGAACCTTCGCCGGCATTGGTTACCCCAGGCAACAATAAAATCGATTTGAGTACGTCTACTTCGCCCAACACCACCGGCATGCTTTTGATGGTGGCCATGCTTAATTTGTTGACGCTCATTTCGGCTTTTCGAATGTTGCTGGCTTTTCGGTTATCGTTGATGACTACTTCTTGCAATTGTTCTTGCAAAGGAGTTAGGGCTAAGTTGTTTTTTTTGTCTTGGAGCAGGTTGATCGTCAAGGTTTCCGTTTGGTACCCTAACAAACTAATTCGAAAGTTGTGCGGGCCTGCGGGCAGCGTCAAGGAATAAAATCCGTATTCGTTGGTCGAAGTGCCTTTTTTGGAAACTTCGTCATAAATACTCACGCCTATGAGCGTTTCGTTGCTTTTGGCATCGGTAATGGTTCCGCTCAAGCTATGTTTTACTTGAGCTAAGCTGGTTGCCGAAACAAAGGTGAAGACAACTAAATAAAATACTTTCCAGTTCATGTTCGTGAATTCAAGTTGCAAATTTGAGGAAATTTTCAGGATAAACACCCGCAACAATTGTTAATCCTTCTACAAAAAAAGGCAACCCATTGCTGAATTGCCTTTGTATAAATTGCCGAAAGGATTAGGCTAGTTTGTGATCTAAATTTTCGCGAATGGCTTCCAAGAAAACTTCTGTTGTGAGGTAATCATCGATCGTAAGACCTTCTGGTTTTACCAACATAGCCAAATCTTTGGTCATTTTTCCGCTTTCTACGGTATCGATACATACCTGCTCTAAGGTGTGGCAAAAGTTGATCAATTCGGCGTTGTTGTCTAATTTACCGCGGTGTTCTAATCCTCTGGTCCAGGCAAAAATTGACGCGATCGGATTGGTTGAGGTAGCACGACCTTTTTGGTGTTCGCGGTAGTGACGCGTAACTGTTCCGTGAGCGGCTTCAGCTTCTACTGTTTTTCCGTCTGGCGTAACCAATACTGAAGTCATTAATCCCAACGAACCAAATCCTTGAGCTACAGTATCTGATTGCACATCGCCGTCGTAGTTTTTACAGGCCCAAACAAATCCACCGTTCCATTTCATGCAAGAAGCCACCATGTCGTCAATCAAACGGTGTTCGTAAATGATGCCGTTGGCTTCAAAATCAGCTTTGTAGTGTGCTTGAAATACTTCTTCAAAAATATCTTTGAAACGTCCGTCGTAGGCTTTTAAAATGGTGTTTTTGGTCGACAAATACAACGGCCATTTTTTGGTCAAGGCCATTTGGAAAGACGAATGTGCAAATCCGTAGATGCTTTCGTCGGTGTTGTACATCGCCATCGCTACGCCATCGCCTTCAAAGTTGTATACCTCCCAAGTTTTGGTTTCGCCGGCCTCGTTGGTGAAGCTCATGGTTAAGGTTCCTTTGCCTTTGATCACCGTGTCGGTTGCTTTGTATTGATCGCCAAAAGCATGACGGCCAATTACAATGGGTTTGGTCCATCCTTGTACATAGCGCGGCACATTGCTCATGATGATTGGCTCGCGAAAAACTGTTCCTCCCACAATATTACGGATGGTTCCGTTGGGCGATTTCCACATTTTAGAAAGGTTGAATTCTTTTACACGGTCTTCATCGGGCGTAATGGTAGCACATTTAATGCCCACATTATATTTCTTGATGGCTTCGGCAGAATCAATGGTAATTTGATCTTTTGTTGCTTCACGGCTTTCCATGCCTAAATCGTAATATTTAATGTCTAAATCTAAGTAGGGAAGAATCAATTTGTCTTTGATGAAAGCCCAAATTATTCGTGTCATTTCATCGCCGTCCAATTCTACTACTGGATTGGCTACTTTAATTTTTGCCATAGGAATTATTGTAGTTTAGGTTTATTTTAGTGATCGCAAATGTAACAAACGATTTCGTATTTATAAAAAAGGGTCTTGCGAAGTTTTGCACTATTACGATTGAATTATCAAATTGTTAGCTAAACAACTTTAAAAAATGAATTTGATAATTTGCATTCGTTTTTATTGCCAAAAAAAATAGCCCTCCGAGTGGAAGGCTATTGGTATGAAGAAGAGATAGTAAACTATCTTCTTTTGTCTCTAATTTTCGCTTTTTTACCAGTAAGTTCTCTAAAGTAGAAAATACGAGCTCTACGAACGTGACCTTTTTTGTTGATTTCAATTTTTTGCAAGGCCGGTAAATTAACTGGGAAGATACGCTCTACACCAATTGCACCTGACATTTTACGGATGGTAAAGGTTTCGGTAGTTCCTGAACCTCTACGTTGAATAACCACACCTTTAAAAAACTGTGTTCTTGTTTTTTCACCCTCTTTAATTTCGTAGTACACGGTGATGGTATCACCAGCTCCGAATTCAGGGAAGTCTTTTTTAGCAACTAATTCGTCTTGTACGAATTTCATTAAATCTGCCATGATAATCTTATTTACTTATGGTTGAACTTAAAGCAACATGCACGGTTTTCGCCAGAGGTTGGTCTAATGTGGGCGCAAATGTAATTAAAAAATTCAAAAAACAAATTCCAAATTCCAAATAATTTCAACTTGATGCATTGGTGTTTGGAATTTCATCCATTGGAATTTATTCTAAAAGATCGGGTCTTCTATTTTTGGTGTGTTCAAAGGCTTTTTCTTCTCGCCATTGGTCAATTTTGGCGGCGTGGCCACTTAGCAACACCTCAGGAACTTTGTGTCCTTTGTAATCGGCGGGACGTGTATAAATTGGTCCAGATAATAAATTGTCTTGAAAACTGTCCGTGAGGGCCGAAGTTTCGTCGCTCAATACGCCCGGTATCAAACGGATTAAGGCATCACTCAATACCAAGGCACCCAGTTCGCCACCGCTCAACACATAATCACCGATGGAAATTTCTTTGGTAACAAATAAATCGCGCGCCCGCTGATCGACGCCTTTGTAATGCCCACACAAGACGATGAGGTTTTTACACATCGACATCGTGTTGGCCATTTTTTGGTTCAGGGTTTCGCCGTCGGGACTCATGTAGATGATGTGGTCGTAATCGCGTTGGCTTTTGAGTTTGGTAATGCAGTCGTCAATCGGTTGTACCGTCATGACCATGCCTGCGCCGCCGCCAAACGGATAATCGTCTACACTCTTTTGTTTGTTAGTGGTGTAGTCGCGCAAATTGTGAATGTGCACTTCAACCAAGCCTTTGTCTATGGCGCGTTTCATGATCGAGGCCTCAAACGGACTTCTCAATAATTCGGGCAATACGGTGATGATATCAATGCGCATAGGGCTATTTTTCTGCTCGCAAAGATATCATTATTCAGGATTAATTATTCACTACAATTAGTAAGAGCGCAATTAAAGTAGTCTACTATAAATATTATTAATTATTTTCGCAACCTCATTCAATTTAAAACTATACGATATGGAACACGGAATATACGCGAAATTCAACACCACCAAAGGCGCAATCTTAGTAAAATTAACACACGATTTAACTCCCGGAACAGTAGGGAACTTTGTGGGTCTTGCCGAAGGAAATCTAGAAAACAAAATAAAACCCCAAGGAAACAACTACTACGACGGATTGAAATTTCACCGGGTAATTCCCGATTTTATTATCCAAGGCGGCTGTCCACAAGGAACCGGAACAGGTGGGCCAGGTTACAACTTCGACGATGAGTTTCATCCCGATTTACGTCACGATAGTCCAGGTGTTTTGTCGATGGCAAATTCGGGTCCAGGAAGTAACGGATCTCAATTTTTCATTACACACATCGCTACGCCATGGCTCGATGATAAACATACTGTTTTCGGAAATGTAGTTGAAGGCCAAGAGGTGGTTGATGCAATTGCGCAAGGTGATTCCCTTGATTCGATTGAAATCATCCGTGAAGGTGATGAAGCCAAAAATTGGAACGCCATTGAAGCCTTTCGCGTTTTTGAAGGCGCTCGTGCCAAAAAAGAAGCCGAGGCCCGCGCAGCTGCTGAAGCGGCTATGGAAAAATTAGCAGCAGGCTTTGAAAAGACCGAAAGTGGGTTGCGCTACCAAATGATCCAAAAAGGATCGGGCAAAAAAGCCGAAAAGGGCAAAACGGTTTCAGTACATTATTCGGGATCCTTAGAAAACGGCAAAGTATTTGATTCTTCATACACTAGAAAAAAACCAATCGAATTTCCGTTGGGAATGGGCAATGTAATCGAAGGCTGGGACGAAGGAATTGCGTTGTTGCAAGTGGGTGACAAAGCCCGTTTTGTGATTCCTTCACACTTAGGATACGGATCACGCGGTGCAGGAGGAGTTATTCCGCCCAATGCAACCTTGATTTTTGATGTGGAATTAATGGATGTTAAATAAATTAATAACAAATTACGATGACTAGTAAAAACACAACCCTCAAAGTAGCCACTGCATTAGTTGGAGTATTGCTGCTCGCTTGCTCAAGCCCGAAAGCAAAAGTGGCCTCAGCTGATGTTTATGAAAAAGTAACTGTTTCACCTGCAGCTCCGCCCAAATTAGCCTTAGTCGCTCTAGACGAAAAAGGAAATATTATTCCAGTTGATGAAAAAGTTAAGGAAAAAATGCTTGCGAACCGGATGAATATGTTAACCGATGCAGAAGCAAAAGGCAGGGATCTTTTTAATACAAGATGCGTGGAATGCCATGATTTAGCAAAACCTCAACAATTTGATGAATCAAAATGGGCAATTATATTAGATCGAATGAAAGAAAAAGCAAAATTAGATGACAAGTCATTCAATTTAGTAAAATTATATACAGCAATCTATTTTGAAAAGTAGTCAATCTTCTTGATCTTAAAAAAAAGTCCCGAAAATTGCGGGACTTTTTTTTAAATATCATCAAAATCAATATCGGTGAAACTAGAGGTACTCGGTGTTTCCGAATCGTTTTCTGGTTTGTCGCCGTAATAGTCTTTTTTGAAATCTTTTTGGTGGCGCTCGGAGATTACTTCTTCGCCTTTGTGGTTCAAAACATAGGCGGTCATATCTTCTAATATTTCGGCAAAAGCAGCAAAATCTTCTTTGTACAAATAGATTTTATGTTTTTTAAAGTGGAACGATCCGTCTTCTTCCGTAAATTTTTTACTTTCAGTAATAGTAATGTAATAATCGTCAGCTTTGGTGGCCCGCACGTCAAAAAAATAGGTGCGTCGACCCGCTCGCAATACTTTGGAATAAATTTCTTCCTTGTCTAACATGTCATGTTCTCTCATAATCTCAGGCTCAATAGTTGAATTTTACCTTTCAAAAATGGTAAAAAATGTATTACAAAACAACAATTAATTTAAATCTTTTTCAGAAAGTTGTTTGGCGTATAAGTCGGCATAATAGCCGTTTTGGTTTACTAATTGATTATGAGTTCCTTGTTCTATTATTTTGCCATCTTCCAGGATTATTATGTGGTCTGCATTTTTGGCCGAGGACACGCGGTGGCTCACAATAAGGGTGGTTTTGTTTTTGCAAAAATCCAATAAATTTGACAAAATCTGTTCTTCAGTTTCGGTATCTACTGCCGACAAGCAATCGTCTAACAATAAAATTTCGGCGTCTTTAATCAAGGCTCTGGTGATAGATACGCGTTGTTTTTGCCCGCCCGACAAGGTAATGCCGCGTTCGCCCAAAATGGTTTCGTATTGATCTGTAAATTGGATGATGTTGTCGTGTACAATTGCCTTTTTTGCGGCGGCTGTTACTTCGTCGTCGCTGGCATTTTCGTTCCCAAATTTGATGTTGTTTTTGATGGTATCCGAAAACAAAAAGGCATCTTGCGGCACACAAGCAATGCTGTTGCGCAAATCAAACAAATTGACGTCTTTGATGTTTTGACCGTCAATTTCTATGCTGCCTTGTGTGGTGTCATATAAACGACTGATGAGCGAAATGATACTCGATTTACCCGATCCTGTTTTGCCTAGAATGGCCAAAGTTTGTCCTTTGTGCACTGTAAAACTGATGTTATTTAAAGCGGTTACAAGGGTGTCGTCATAGGTGAAACTCACATTTTTGAAGGCAATTGTACCCTCAATCTTGCTGTGATTCGGATTGCTATTTTGAATGTCGGGGGTAATTTTCAGAAATTCATTGATTCGTTTTTGGGATGCTTCGGCCTCTTGCACCATACTCGAAATCCATCCCAACGAAGCTACCGGCCAAGTGAGCATGTTTACGTATAAAATAAATTCGGCAATGGTTCCAATACTGCTGATGCTACCTTCTATGTAGAGCATTCCGCCAAAATAGATTACCACTAAATTACTCACGCCTATCAAGGCCAACATCAACGGACCAAATACCGCCTGCACTTTGGCCAATTGCAAACTTTTTACTTTACTTTCTTCTGAGAGGTCTTTCATTTCATCCTGCTGTTGCGCCTCAAGCGAATAGGCTTTAATCACACGAATGCCCGAGAACACTTCCTGACTAAAACTCGAAACTTTGGAGAGGTATTGCTGAAACGTGGTGCTGCGTTTGTTGATTTCGGTACTCAATTTAAAAATCGCGAATGACAAAATAGGCAAGGGCAGTAGTGTGTACAAGGTAAGTTTGGGCGAAACCGCATACATATAGGCTATGACTACAGTAAATCGAATGGCCGTATTGATGGCATACATCACCGCAGGCCCAACATACATGCGCACTTTGCTTACATCTTCGCTGATGCGGTTCATTAAATCGCCGGTGCGGCTTTGCTTATAAAAATTTTGGGAGAGGTTTTCATATTGGGTAAACACTTCATTTTTCACATCAAATTCAATGTGTCGGGACATGACAATTAAGGTTTGACGCATTAAAAAAGTAAGAAAACCAGCGATAATGGTGGTGGCTACTACTAGTAAAATGTTGTGAATGAGCTCGGCTTGAATAGCTGCCGTTGAGTCGTTATTTTTCGCATACGATTCAATCGCTTTAAACGATTTACTGATGAGTTTGGGCGTAAATAAGGAAAAAATCTGTGCCACAATTGTGATCACAATTCCCAATAAAAAACTGTATTTATATTTTACAAAATATTTATTTAAATAATAAAGTTCTTTCATGAATTGGAGTATTCTATTGGGGGTTAAATGGAATAACTGTTAATTTGCGATTAATTTGCTACTACTTAAGATTACGCCTAATTGAAATTTAATTGCGTATTGTTTATTTAAAACGCAAAATCATAAGAAATATTGATTTTAATACTATTTTTGCCACGTCTTTTTGATAAAGTCGCAAATATAATTTCAATCCTCGTATGACTACAACGCTAGTACAAGCAAACGAATTACATAAAGTTGATCCTGTTTTTGGACAACTTTCCTTTGATAATCACGAACAAATCGTTTTTTGTCACGACAAAGATACTGGTTTAAAAGCAATAATTGGAATACACAATACCGTTTTAGGCCCAGCTTTGGGCGGAACACGCATGTGGAAATACAACAACGAATGGGAAGCACTCAATGACGTACTTCGACTCTCTAGAGGGATGACTTACAAATCATCGATTTCGGGTTTAAACTTGGGCGGAGGAAAAGCGGTCATTATTGGCAATGCCAAAACCGATAAAACTCCCGAACTCATCACCAAATTTGGCCAATATGTACATTCGTTGAGCGGCAGATACATTACCGCCGAAGATGTCGGCACAACTACACCCGATATGGATTTGATACGCGAAGTAACGCCTTATGTTACCGGAATATCCGAATCAATTGGAGGGTCTGGAAATCCTTCGCCAGTTACCGCCTATGGGGTGTATATGGGCATGAAAGCGGCCGCCAACTACCAATTTGGTTCTGAGAATTTAGCCGGTAAAAAAGTGATGGTTCAAGGAATTGGCCACGTGGGAGAAACCTTGGTGATGCACTTGGTGCAAGAAGGCGCCGAGGTGCAAATTACTGACATCAACGAAGAGCGTCTCAGTGAATTGCAAGCCAAATATGGTGTAACCATTTTCCGTGGAGATGATTTGTATGCCGCTGATGTAGACATTTATGCGCCTTGTGCCTTGGGTGCCACCATTAATGACGATACAGTATATAAACTGAAAGCTAAAGTAATTGCCGGTGCTGCCAACAATCAATTGGCCAATGAGCAAGTTCACGGCAAAATTTTGCAAGAACGCGGAATTTTATACGCCCCCGATTTTTTGATTAATGCAGGTGGAATTATTAACGTATACGGCGAAATTGCGGGCTACGGAAAAGAAGAAGCCTTGCGCAGAACCGAAAACATCTACAATACAACCTTAGAAATATTCAGTTTGGCGGCTGCACAGCACAAAACCACATACCAAGCGGCCTTATGGTTGGCCGAAAACCGAATTGCCGAAAAGAAAAAAGAAACAGCCAAATAATTTTTGGTTGTTTTTTTTATTGTTATTTTCGCCCCGCGTTTCAACTATTGAGCGCGTAAATTATAAAGTTCTTACCCGTGTTAAACAGAAGACATATCCGTGTGAAAGTGATGCAGACCATTTATGCGATGCACCAAAATGGTTCTGATCAAGTTGAAAAAGAACAGCGATTTTTGCTCAACAGCATTGATGTGATTCAAGATTTATACCTCACGATGCTTTCAGCGCTAATCGAATTGGGTAAAAAAGAAACCGAATACCTTGCGCTTGCCAGTAAAAAACACTTGGCTACTCCAGAGGAGCGCACTCCCAATCAAAAGTTTGTGAACAATGCCGTGTTGCAATTACTACTGCACAGCAAATCGATACAAGAGGGCATAGAAAATCGCAAAATCAATCAATGGATTTTAAACGACGACTATATTTTATTGTTGTTGTCAGCTACTAAAGAATCAACAATTTACCAAAACTACATGGAGCAAACCACTACTTCGTTTGCCGCTGATCGCGATTTTATTTTGGACTTATTCACCGAAGTTATTGCGCCTAATGAAAAATTATACGACTACCTAGAAGACCTTAAACTCACCTGGGTTGACGACATTCCTGTGGTGAATACGTTCATTGTGAAGCAATTAACAGCCTTGCAATCGGCCGATCAAAAATGGAAGTTGCCCAAGGTATACAAAGACCAGGAAGACCAAGAATATGCACAAGAATTGTTCATCAAAACGGTGTTAAACGAAAAAGAATTTGCCGGTTACTTTAGCGATAAAACCCCCAATTGGGATGTAGATCGAATTGCCGAACTGGATACCATTATCCTTAAAATGGCCATCTGCGAATTGTTGCGTTTTCCTTCTATTCCGGTAAAAGTTACCTTGAATGAGTATTTAGAATTGGCCAAAGAATATTCTACGCCCAAAAGCAGTATTTTTATCAACGGAATTTTAGATAATTTAGTCAAAGAATTTCAAGCCAAAAATACCCTACAAAAAATAGGGCGAGGTTTATTATAAAATTAAATACATATGAAAATAAAATTTCTTTTAGTTGTTGTATTAATGGGAATGTATGCCTGTAAAAATGACAATGTACTGTCTAAAATTGATCCCAATGCACAGGATGTTCCTGTAGTTTCAGAAGATCAATTGAATCCTGAGCCCAACATTGGTCCAGCACCAGCTGCTGAGGTCAAAGCACCCGAAGTAACCAACGGCCAATATCCGGTGATGCAATTTGAATCGTCGGCGCATGATTTTGGAAAAATAAATGCGGGAGATAAAGTATCCTATAATTTTAAATTCACCAACACCGGAACGGGTGATTTAGTAATTGCCAATGCCGTAGGATCTTGCGGTTGTACTGTGCCGGAATACCCCAAAGAGCCTGTCGCTCCCGGAAAATCGGGGGTGATGAAAGTTACCTTTAACTCGGCAGGAAAATCGGGTATGCAGCAAAAAACAGTTACGATTACCACCAACACCAAAGCACAAAAAGAACAATTAACAATCAAAGCTGCTATCACACCTCAAAGTGGTGTTTTAGGGCACTAAATCTTTACTATTATGCAACAAGTACAACAATTTTTGCCGTTTATTTTAATGTTTGTGGTGATCTATTTTTTTATGATCCGTCCGCAACAAAAACGCGTTAAACAAGAAAAACAATTTGAAGCCGACATAAAAGTAGGCGATAAAATTGTAACCAAAAGTGGCATACACGCAAAAATTACCGAGCTCAATGATACCACGATTATCATTGAAACCATGGCTGGAAAACTAAAAATGGAGCGTTCGGCTATTTCAATGGAATTGTCGGCGGCTTTGAATAAAGTAAAATAAACACTTTGACATCCATAAAAAAAAGCAACCTCTTGGGGTTGCTTTTTTTATTATATAGCTTTTTGATAGGAACTTAAATTCAACCAAATCAATTGCTGTTTTTACATTTTCGAAAAATCTGTAGTAGCCGTCAATTGCGCAATTTGTACAATAACCTCTACGGCCTTTTGCATGCTTTCTACCGGCAAGTATTCGTATTTACCATGAAAGTTATGTCCGCCCGCAAAGATGTTGGGGCATGGCAATCCCATATAGGATAAGCGGCTGCCATCTGTTCCACCTCGGATGGGTTTAATGAGTGGCGTGATGCCCAAATTCCGCATGGCTTGTTCGGCCAAATCAACGATATGCATTACGGGTACCACTTTTTCCCGCATGTTGTAGTACTGGTCTTTTACTTCGGCAATCACAATATCTTCGCCAAATTGTGCTGCATATTGCGCATTGATTTGCGCGGTTATGGTATGAATGAGTTGCTTGCGTTGTGTAAACAAAGTCGCATCGTGGTCGCGAATAATTAATTCTAATACTGTTTCTTCGAGGCTACCTTTCAAATGATGCACGTGAAAAAAGCCCTCGTAATCTTGCGTTTCCTGAGGCGTTTCACCTTTGGGCAATGCATTGATGAAATCGTTGGCAATGAGCATCGAATTGATCATTTTCCCTTTGGCATAGCCCGGATGTACACTCTTTCCTTTGAACGTAATTTTGGCTCCGGCCGCATTAAAGTTCTCGAATTCCAATTCGCCTATTTGGCTTCCATCCATCGTGTAGGCCCAATCGGCGCCAAACTTTTCTACGTCAAAAAAATCAGCGCCACGCCCAATTTCTTCGTCGGGTGTAAAACCCACGCGTATTTTTCCGTGTTTGATTTCGGGGTGTTGCACCAAATATTCCATGGCCGAAATAATTTCGGTTAGGCCGGCTTTGTCATCGGCACCCAACAGTGTTGTACCGTCGGTCGTGATGAGCGTTTGTCCTTTGTATAATAATAAATCACTGAAATAGCTCGGCGAAAGCACTATGTTTTGTTCGGCATTCAATACAATGTCACCGCCGTCATAGTTGTGCACCAATTGGGGTTTTACATTGGCCCCGGTAAAGTCGGGCGTCGTGTCAAAATGCGAGACAAACCCGATGGTGGGCACCTTGTGTTCTACATTGCTTTCTAGTGTTCCCATGACATAACCGCGTTCGTCGATGGAAATATCGGTAAGGCCAATAGTTTGCAATTCTTGCACTAAGAAATTTGCCAAATCAAATTGTTTAGCGGTACTGGGCGTAGTTTCAGAATACGGATCAGATTCGGTATCGATTATGGCGTAGCTGATAAAGCGGTCAATGAGGTGTTGCATGAAAATTACGTTTGAAATGGATAAAAAATGGTGTGCTAAAGTACTATTTTTCTTGGCATATGTAAAGGATAATTTGCTGAATGCGTGCTAAAAAAAAGAGGCTGAAGTTCACTGTACTGGGTTTGGAAATACAACGTGAATTGTATGATATTCGTGCTTCCTAATATATTTTATAGACTACAAGCCATTAAATAGCTGTTGAATCACCACAACCGAATTGTGCGCGACCACAGGTAAAAACTCAGTGTAACTGTGGCCCGCTTCATCGTCGGCTTTGTCGGATATGGTCCGAATAAGTAAAAAAGGTACCGCATTCACCGCACACACAAAACCTACTGCTGCACCTTCCATCTCTACTGCATCGCCCGCAAGTTCGGTGGTGAGGTAGCGGTAATCGTGCAGTTCTTTTTGGGTCAGAAACTGATCGCCTGTAACGATTCTCCCGCTGTGCAGGGTATGCTCAATTTTTGCCGAGAGTGCCAAAGCTCGGAGTTGGACATCCGTTTCAAAAAATCGGTAGTTTGTATAAGGCACCTGTCCACGTGGAATTCCTAAGGCTATCGTGTTCAAATCGTGTTGCACACAATCCACGGCCACGACAATATCGCCCACTTCATAACTGGGGTTTAATGCGCCCGCCACACCCGTAAACACAATGGCTTTGGGCTGAAATGCATCAATCAATTTTTGGGTAACCAAACTCGCAAATACTTTTCCTACCCCACATTTTACTAGCACAACAGACTGACCAAACAAAGTTCCTTCGTAAAAGGTGAGTGCGTTCCAATGGGTGGTTTTGGTGTGCGAAAGTTGATCCAAATAAGCTTGAATTTCTTCGTCGAGGGCGCCAATCAAGGCAATGGGTGCTGTCATTTTAATGCGGCTATGGTGCTGTTGTTTTTTAAAACAACGCCAGTTAATTTTTGTTTGAGTGCTTCTTGAATTAAATAAGCACAGCTTTGGGCTGCTGACGCATAGGAAAGTCCCTGTGCGTGAATATTTGAAAGGCAATTGCGGTGGTTGTCGGTAATGCCGGGGAAAGGATTATAGGTGAGGTAGGCACCCATACTGTGTGGTGAACNNNNGTGGTGAACTCAAACCGGGACGTTCGCCGATAAGCACCAACACGAGTTGGCACGATAATACCTCACTTATCGCATCGCCCAAAGCCACTCGTCCTTGTGTAGCGATGCAAAGTGGCGCATAGGCAATATTGGCATGCTGAAGCATAGGGAATAAGTGTTCTAAAAAAGGTGCTGCATGTTGTTGAATGGCTTGTGGCGAAAGGCCGTCACAGAGCACAATTGTCAAGGCATAGCCCGAAGTACTTTTCCACTGTTGCAGCATATCAGCTGATTCATCGTGTAGTAGTTTTCCCAAATCGGGTCGTTTCAGGTAGGTTTCGCGATCGGACGCTTGGCTCTGGAGGGTGAGTTGCACCGGAAATAATGTCTGCAGTTGTTCTGCAACCGCTTGTGTATCCAAAGCGGTATATACAGCATCTCGTGCAGCCGCATGGGCCCAGGCAAAATCGAGATTGGCGGCGGTAGGCATCGAACTGCCGCTGTGGCCCAATCCAATTCTTGCGGGACTGAGTTCACGTAAATGAGCGAGAACGGCAAGTGTATCGGTTATTTTCATTTGAGGTACTGTATAAGCGGATGCGACCGATTAATTTCGGCAGCCAAACCGTGTTGCTCCAGCCAACTGGCAAATTCAGGAGCCGGTTTCAGTCCGAGTAGGCGTTGGGTATTTTGTACATCGTGGTAGGACGTAGATTGGTAATTGAGCATCACGTCATCGGCACCGGGAACGCCCATCACAAAGCCACAACCGGCAACGGCTATTTGAACCAAGATGGAATCCATATCGTTTTGGTCGGCTTCGGCATGATTGGTATAACACAGGTCTAGTCCCATGGGAAGTCCCAGTAATTTTCCGCAAAATAAATCTTCCAAGGCGGCTCGATTTATTTGTTTGCCGTCATACAAATATTCGGGACCAATAAACCCGACCACCGAATTGACCAGCAACGGATTAAATTTTCGCGCTACTGCATAGGCTCTTGCCTCACAGGTTTGTTGGTCGATACCAGCATGCGCTTGCGCCGACAAAGAAGAACCTTGTCCAGTTTCAAAGTACATGCACTGGTTGCCTACACTCCCTCGATTTAGCGACAAGCCGGCTTCTAAACCTTCTTGCAACATCGACAAATTGATGCCAAAAGATTGGTTGGTTTTCTCGGTTCCGCCAATGGATTGAAACACCAAATCAACCGGAACTTGTTGCTCAATGAGTTGCAATGTGGTGGTGAGGTGGGTTAAAACGCAGGCTTGGGTAGGAATTTCAAACCGTTGAATGAGATCGTTGAGCAAGTGGTTTATTTGGGCAATTTGACGGGGATCATCACTCGCCGGATTGATGCCTATCACTGCGTCACCACAGCCATACAGCAGGCCTTCTATCAGTGAAATGCCAATTCCTTTTAGATCATCTGCCGGGTGATTGGGTTGAATGCGAGACGAAAAGTGTCCGGCTAATCCCAAGGTATTTCTAAATCGGGTAGGGTTAATGCATTTTTTGGCCACCACCATCAAGTCTTGGTTGCGCATAATTTTGGAAACCGCAGCCACCATTTCGGGTGTGAGCCCCCATTTGATTACTTGTAATTCCTGGGTTGTGGTGGTGTGTTGCAACAGCCAATCCCTAAAACTTCCCACCGTATGACCTGAAATTAATTGGAAAGCAACGGCATCATGCGAATCGATAATTAATCGGCTCACTTCATCTTCTTCATAGGGAATTAACAAATCTTGTAAAAATTGGCCCAATGGTACATCGGCCAAACAATACTGGGCAGCAATGCGTTCGCTATAGGAAGTTGCTGCCAGTCCGGCCAGTGCATCACCCGAACGATAGGGTGTTGCTTTGGCCAAAAGCGTCTTTAAATCGGGAAATAAAAAGGTGCTGTTATTTTTGGTAAACCGATACATAGGATAGGGTTTAGACTTTGTCTATATCTTCACTACGAAGTAAAGCCGTTTTTTCTACATTTCCAACTAGCCTAAATCCAATTACTACCGCAACCATACCCGCCAAAAAAATAAGGGACAACAACGGGTTAAAGTAGACAATTGAGGCCAAGCAAATCAATGAAAGCAGCATTGCAATCACAGGAAATACCGGATAATAGGGTGTTTTATAGGAGGCGATATAGCCAGCTTGTTGACGCAATTTAAACAAGCTCAGCATGCTGATGAGGTACATAACCAACGCGCCTAGTGCCGAAATGAGAATCACTTGAGCAGTAGTGCCGGTGAGCAGTGCGACTAATCCTGCTATACCGCCTACCAATAACGCCCAGTGTGGGGTGCGAAAACGCGGGTGCAATTCACTCCATTTGGCAGGCAAATAGCCGCTGCGGGACAAGGCAAACAATTGCCGAGAATAGGAGGTGATTAAACTGTGAAATGAGGCAATGAGTCCAAATAATCCAATGCTTGTAAATAAAGTGGACCAAGGGCTATTGCGGCCTAGTACTTGGCTTATAGCTTCTGGTAAGGGATAATCGAGATTTTGTAATTTAGTCCAGTCGCCAATTCCTCCAGCCAAAACCATTACACCAATGGCCAAAACCACTAAGGTCGCCATGGCATAGCCGTAGCCTTTTGGAATAGATTTTGACGGATTTTTTACCTCTTCGGCTACCATGGCCAAACCTTCGATGCCTAAAAATAACCAAACTGCAAATGGCAGTGATTCAAAAATCCCTGCAACGCCAAAGGGCAGCCCATTGTGGGTAAAATTTGTCAATTGAAAAGAAGGGGAAACGATTCCCATAAAAAGCAGCAATTCGGCCACGGCCAAAACCGTAACCAACAAATTAAACTGCGTTGATTCTTTAATTCCCAAAAAATTGATCAGGGAAAAAATTACATAACAACCAATTGCAGTTCCCAATACAGGGACAGCAGGAAGTAAAAAGTGCAAATAACTACCCAAGGCAAAGGCAATCGCTGGGGGAGCCAAAACAAATTCTACACAGGTGGCATAGCCGGCAATAAGTCCGCCGTAGGGTCCGAAAGCTTTGTAAGCAAACGCAAATGGTCCTCCCGCGTGGGGAATTGATGTGCTTAGTTCGGTGTAGCTAAAAATAAATGTGATGTACAAGATTGCAACAACAACCGTAGCCATAAGAAAACCCAATGTTCCAGCCGAATTCCAGCCGTAATTCCAGCCAAAATATTCGCTTTTTTTAATTGGTTTGTTTTAGGTGTATTCATGAAGTTGGCGTTATGAGTAAAAAAAATCCCTTACCTAAAAAAATAGCTAAGGGATTGTATTGGTTAAGTTGGCTTAGGCTTCTTCTTCTGATGCAGTTGGCTCTTCTGCAACAGCTACTGGAATTTCAACTTCAGCTACTGGAGCCGTTTGTTGGCTCAAATAATTGGCTTTTACGTCTTCGTAGAATTTGGCATTGGTTACCTGTATATAGGGCATTAACCATAAAAATCCAATCCCAAAAGTAAGAACACACAACAAGGCCCAACCTATAAATCGTAGGCCTAAGCAAAAATATTTCCATTTGTAGCCGTCCATCATGGCTTTACTTTTATCAATGGCTTCCATGGCATCAATCGATTCGTCATCGGCAATGATGTAGAACGTCATGGAGTAGGAAAGTGCAGCAATAATTCCAGGAATAATTAACAACAACATCCACAGGATAATAAATACAACCATCAGAAAATAGGCTGCCAGGGCTAATCCAAATTTGTTGAATCCTTCAAAAAGTTGATTAATATTGGCGTCCTGGTTTCTGGCTAACGCCAAAGTATAAGTTGCCAATCCAATGGCCATTGGCCCACCAATTAAAAGGCCAATAATTGCTCCTGCAAATGGAATTAGCTGGATTGCAACCATTACCAACATATACACGAGAAGGGCGCCAATGGCTTGCCCCCATTTGCCAGCCAAAGATTCGCGGGCTTGTTGCATTAAAACGGTGTTTGCTGTACTCATAACTATTTTTGTTTAAAATTTACCTACTTGTTGGGCTTTTCGGTTATCGCCCCCACATTTTTCCAAGTGGGCAGGACTTTTTGGTTTAGTTGTGACGAATATAGTAAAATTGGTTTTTAAAACCACTACTTCCTAGCCTTTTCGGTAAATAGCTGCAGCAGCAACAAGGCCAAGTTGGGTTCTACGTGACTGATGCTGCCCGTACTAATTGAAACCCCAATTCCGCCATAGGGATTCACAGCCGCACCGGCCAAGCCAATTCCGCCAAAATTTAAAAAACAGCAGTTGCCTTCTGGTTGCATGGATAGAAATACCGTCATGCCTGTAAAGCCACCTTTGTTTATGCGTAGTTCTTTTTGCAAGGTCAGGTCATATACTTGGTATTGACCCGAAGCAATTTCTTGTTTTTGGCCTTGTACTTTATAGGATTGGGATTTGGTTTCCAAAAAATTATCGTTGCCATAGACATACAATTTGTTTTTGGGAAGTGACTCAAAATTACTATCCAACAGGGCGTCTTCGGCATAATAGGCTGCCAACGTAAGTTCGCCTTCTTGTGGATTGGCTGCGGTAAACGCGACAAACTGAAACGCATTGGCTCCATAGGCTTGCGCTTTTATTTTTATTTTATCAAACAAGTCGCTGATGTTTTTGAGGCTTCCAGTGGCTTTAATTTTGGCTACAAAAACAGCCTGATCAACCGAAGCGGAAGGGCTGAGGTATATGAATTGCTGGTATTTTGGGCGTTGCACAGTATCATTTTTTTCCAATACTTCGATTTGTTGCGCCCAGTTTTGGACACCTAATAACAACAGGAATAACAGTATAAAATTTTTCATGGTCGCATAAATAATAATCACCTCAAATTTATAGAGTTTTAGTTGGCTTAGTAGCAAGTCAAGGAGATAAAATTAGGGGCATTAATGTCTAAAAAAACCGAATTTGACTCTTTTTTTATCGATTAACAGCAAGGGGTGTGGCGTTGGTAGAGTTTTTTGTCCGTTTAACGAATATTATTTTTTGTTTAAATTTTAGCCAATATGTTTGTTTAGAATTTAAGAACTAATACTTATATGGAAGATTTTTATAACCCCGTTTACCGTGAAGAATATATGCAAGGATTTACTATTGGACTAAATCCAAGTGTAGAAAATCACATGGTTGATCAATCCAACAAAGCATTCAATTCGGGCTTCCAATACGGGCGTGAAGAATACGAACGATTGAACGGAAAAATATCAATGGGTATTCCCAAACACATCCTAACCGATAAAATCTTAGAGGAATTTATGTTGGCGGGTATGTTGGGTATGATCATTGAATATGCGCAATACAATCCCCATCAATTACAAATTATCGAACAATGGTACAAAAGCGGTATTGAAAAATACGACGCCAACGAAACCATTTACTTGATGGCTCTATTAGAATCTTTGGATATAGAAGTGCATTAATTTTTGTTGGCTGATCCCAGATAATACCTCATTTGTTCCACAATTTTGGTTGTCAGTTGTCAGTAGTCAGTAGTCAGTTATGGGTTGTGAGTTATCAGTTGTCGGTTAAATCCCAATTTCCAACTTCCAACTTCCAACTCCCCACTTCCATCTTTTTAAATCAAGTTTGCTTTTTCCAAATCTCTAAGCTTCCAGCTGCATTTTTTTTTCGAACTTATTGTGAATGACAAGAATAATTAATCCAAATAAAAT
Organism: Flavobacterium sp.; assembly: GCA_026390995.1. Classification (GTDB taxonomy): domain Bacteria; phylum Bacteroidota; class Bacteroidia; order Flavobacteriales; family Flavobacteriaceae; genus Flavobacterium. Next base: position 76,824 of record JAPLEX010000046.1, on the reverse strand, counting down.
AGCCACAACAACCAAAATGTTATTCATCAAACCTTCAACTGTAAAGGAGAGTCGAATTAAAATGGTAGAAATAATAAAACCCGAATTTCGAATGACTTTATGAAATTTGTCGGTATGAAAAAAGGAAACCAATAACAACAACACGTCTACGATGACCAACAAGGTGAAAAACTGCTCAAAAAATACATTGTTGATGTTTTTAAATACATCATCAGATTCTTCTACTGCAATGATGGTATGCGCCAACCAGTTAACCAAGGAATACAGGGCCAATACAATAACAACAGGCACTAGGCTAGCAGCGATGGTTCGTTTAATTTTCACATAGGTATCAATTCCCTTTTCTTGTTCAGGAGAATAGTGCACGATTTCAACCCTTTTTCTGCTTTCTACGTAAAATAAATAAATCAAGAAAAACAAAATCAATGCGGTGACAATGTCATAGGTGAATTGTAAATCATATTTTAAGGAATACCAATTTGGCGTGATGGTGATGTTGGCCAAATCTTTAAATAGTCTTCGCATAATGATCAGTAGAATAATTTCATACTGTTTATGGATGTAAGTGGTGAGAGATCGCGGCAAATAATACAGCAATAAATATACTTCGTACACCAAGATAAATGAAAAAGGGGTATAGATTGCCGCTATTGGATTGACAAAAAAGTTGGATGATTTACTGATGTGAATGACATCTAGATTTACCAAAGTAATCACCGCCAAATGAATCAAAAATGATGCGATAGCAATTTTTAAGAAAAAACGTTCACTCCATTTTTGAGTGGTTTCGCTAAGTAATTGTTTGAACATATGTTACATGAGTTTCGAGCTAAGATACTATAAAAGCAACTGATATTGAAAAATGCTGAATTATTGAATGTATTTATTCTGCCACGAATTCACGAATATTTTTGATGCCATTTATTTTATTCGAATGATCATCAACGATGATCGAATTCGTTTTCAATTTATAAAAATAAATCTGTGTATTCGTGGTTAAAATATAATTGGTAATTATTTATTAGAATCATCTCTAATCTGTTTTGGTTTTTTAATTAAGTAGATTGAAAGATTGAAAAATTGAATGATTGAAAGATTTTCCTCAGCGAGTCAACGTTTGGATTTTGGAATTTTAACAATTGGAATTTGACCCTGTACCTGTTCTTAATGACTTATAATACAATTTCTCTCGCAAAGACGCAAACCCGAAGTCTCGGGACGCAAAGTGTTTTTATTTGAACACGGATTGAAGAAATGCACATTTTTTTTTAATTAGTTCTCTAATTTCTATAAATCCGTGTTGCGAAAATAATGGTACGAATTTTTAATCTGTCTCTAATCTCTTATCTCTCATCTGTTTTGGTTTTTTAATTAAGTAGATTGAATGATTGAAAAATTGAATGATTTTCCTCTTGAAGTACCCTTTTGGAATTTGGTCCCGAAGCTTCGGGATTCGGTATTGGAATTTCAAATCAACTGTTCTTAGTATACTCTGCAAACTTCCAACTTCCAACTTCCAACTTCCCACTTCACTCATTTATGCCTAAACCAACAATCGCTGCGTTCGGTTTCATAGTTTTTAAATACCGTATTTACAGGTGCGCCGTGAATCAGTTGGGTATTGTATTGCGTTCGGGCCACATAATTAAACACGCCCATATCGCCGGTGAACACTGTTTTATTGTCGCGATTGCCCAACTCGTGAAACGCACATAATTGCTGAATCAATTGGTAAAAAAGAGGAGCGTTTGCTCCAATAATCCCGCAATTCAACAGGGTATCCTTGGCAAATGCGGCTTCAAAATGTGCGTAGTCTGCAATTTTATCCCGCAAATGCGTGCCGTGCGCCTGCATCCAGTCGTTGTGCAACAATTTGGGTTCATCTCCGGGAATCCGTAAATGGGTTTTTCACCAACACCACATCTGAAACGTCGGTGCAAAAAACAGTATCTAGCTGAGATATATTTTTTTCTAAAAAATCGCGGTACACAAAATACCGAAACACGTTTGGGTTATAGCTTGGATTGTATTCAATGCGTACAAATGAAACAAAGTCAGTTGTATATTTTTTGCAGCTTGCTTCCGAGAATCCATTGTGAAAAAGAATGCCTTGCACTTGTGCGTTTGCCAATGATTCCGACCATTCGCGCACAAGTTCATAGTTGTCGTGTGCCAAGGTGGTATTTCGGTTCACATCAAAGATTCCTGTAATGTGACTGGCCAATACTAGGTTTTTGCTGGGATGAATCTGCGGAAGATCAAAGTGCATTACTCAAATTGGCTTTGATCAGTGTAGCACAAATGCTGTTGGGCATGGTTCGGTGGTAAATGTAGGTGCGGAGATTTACTTTTTTTACTTGAAATAGGGAAGTGGCTTTTTCAAAAAAATCGGCATCAGCGGCAAAGCCTGTTTTAAATTTGAGGAGTTTAAACACTTTTTTACGGCCAAACAGCGTGCCAAACAAAACGGTTTCATCCAAGTGGATGAGTTGCGTCACATCATCTTTGTCGGGTACATAATAGTCGGCGTCGGTATTTACAATGGTTTCGGTAGTCGAACAAATTAAATCCAAATTTTCGATTTCATCGAGACAAGCACTCAAATGATGCGGTTTGTATTCGTCGTCGCTGTCAAGTATCGTGATATATTCTCCACTGCTGTTCTTCACGCCCCGGTTGATCGATTCCGATTGACCTTGGTTGCAGTGGCGAATGTAAATGATTTTGTCTTCGTGTTGTTCTACATACTGCATCAACGATTCTCGGTTGTTTTCTTTGCTGCCATCGTCAATGATGATGAGCTCGAAATCCTGAAAATCTTGCATCAATACAGAATCTATCGCTCTTTTTATATAGACGAAATCGGTATTGTACACAGCCATTAACACCGAAATAGTTGTTCTTTTTAACATGTTTTCTTGTAGTTAGAAACCGCGCAAAGCTATGATTTTAGGTGGTAGCATTTGCATTTATAAACGAATTTGTTGTCAGTTGTCAGTTGTCGGTTGTCAGTTTTCAGTTCTCGGTTCTCGGTTGTTGGTTTACAGTCAACTTCCCACTCCCCACTTCCCACTCCCCACTTCCCACTTATTCACTATATTTACCAAAATCAAAAACTATGACACGATCGGCGCAACTTCTCACTCTTCGAAGCGAAATAATAATCGATGCAACACGCAGTTCATTGCCGCTCGAACAATTTCAAAACGAATGCCTACGACCGATACTCAAGTTTCAAAACAATCTAATCATCGCCTTGTTTAAGGCACAAATTCAGGCTGCAGAAATTCCTGCAAAAAGTGCAGCGCTCGAAAATTTTGTAAAACTGCGCATGCAAAAAGACATCGCCCTTAGAAATGTTTTAGTAGGGTTGGTCTTGGCACTCCTTACCGAAGAAGAACTCCCGTTTTACCTCGACCACAAAAGCGATTTAAACAAACGAATTGTAGGGATGTTGTGTCAACGAATTGCAGATCAGATTTAGGTTTTAGGTCTAGAAGATTTAAAGATTGAATAATTGAATGATTTAAAGATTTTGTCGAGAAGACATAAATAGGTCCCGAAGTTTTGGAATTTGGAATTTAGGTATTGGAATTTCAAAATTCGTTCATTCGTGGCTAAATCAGTTTTCGGTTATCCGTTTGGGCCCGAAATTTTGATCCCGAAGTGTTGGGATTCAATATTGGAATTTCTTATAAACAGTTCTTAGTATACTTAGAAAACTTCCAACTCCCAACTTCCAACTTCTAGCTTCCATTCCCACTTCAATTCAGATGAAGCGATAGTTTTAGTTACTTGCTTGTTTTCTCAAATCAAAATTAAAGTGTGCATTTAGGAGCAAACCCGAATTAGTTTGAAAAACATTTTGGCCATTTATTTGTCTGCCAAATTGTAGAGTTTGGTTTAAATAGCCTGCTTCTAGTCGCAGGTTTTTGTTGAAGCGATAGCCCAACAGAACACCTATTCTATTTTGGTCAAAAATATTGGCATTTACATTTTCTCCAAAGCCAATAAAAATCTCATCATACAAAGCAACATAGGGTGTTTTGTCTTTTATTTCGTTTCCTTTCAGGGGAATTTGTAACCGAAACATATACCGCATGCGTTGGAGCAGTGGAAATTCATCTTCAGTAAGTTGAGTAGCAGAAGAATACCGACCTACAAAGCGTTGTTCGAGCATGAACCGATGAGACAAATCAACAATTCCTTCTTTATGAGCAAGTTGAATCATTTCGAAAATTCTATGTTCTGTAAAATCTCTACCCAAACTATTAATTGGGAATTCTCCATAAGGAAATGTTTCTATCCAAGCGTAGCCAACTCTACATTGTACTCTCGCATTTACATTGTAATTTATACCAACCCGTAAAAGACTTTGTTGCCAAGTTGTAATTAGGTTATCTCTCCGCCATTGGTACTCGGTGTGTATGCCAAATTTTTCTGAGACTTTGAAGGTTCCAAAATAGTTGTACCATCCAATCGTATTGGCGGTATGTAATCGATTATTTTGCGCAAATGTGTTTTGTAAGCACATGAGCAAAACAAGGATGAAATACAATGAAGATTGTTTATTCATTTTTTATTTTTTGAAATGACATCACCGGCGGGAGGTTCGGCTTGTTTTCGGCCACAACATCGATAATTTTTTAGAGTTAATTTAGCATATTATTGATTGATGCTGTTAACCACTCGAACAGGAATTGTTTTAATTTTCATAAAAGGATAATAAGGCAAAGTGGAAAGTTTTGTATGAACATCTTCTGAATCTGTTGCCATCATCACAATAAAAATTCCGGACATATCAAGTTTAATAAAGGTGTCTACAATAGTGCCGTTTTGTTCCATCTCTTTTACAAGCTCTTGTTCTCTGGGGAGTAGTTTCATTCTTGTTTCATTGTCCAATCCGTCTAATTGGATATCAAGCATAAATTTTTTCATTTCTTTGGTTTTTATATAAAAAGGGTAAGATTAGTAGTCTAATAATTTCTTCTCTTTTAAGCGTATAAAGTTTTTGATAGTCAATCGATTAATTTCTATCAATGTATTTTATACTTTAGTTAGCAACCGCCTTTTCGAAGTACGCGTTTATATATTTGTTTATGATCTCGTTCTACATAGTCTCCTGCAATTATTGGATAGGAATACTTGGGTGCTTGCGAAACACTATGGCTTTTTATACTTATTTTGTCGTTCACTTTTAGGCTATGCAATTGCTCATATTCATTTTTAAAATCCAATGCATTCTTGCCTTGCTTATCCAATCCTAAAGTAAGAATATAATCAGCATCATTAATCCTAACCATTACTCCGAAACCTAATCTTGATCCTGGCGGAAGAGAAAGAGAGGTAACAACTGCTTCCATATTACTTTTATCCTTAATGGATTGGCTTATTTTAGCAATACTGGCATGCACTTTTTTGCCTGCTGGAGAGGCTTGCCATTTTTTGTACTGAATGCCATCAGGAGTCGCTTCCCATTTTTTTAGTTTAGCCTTCATTTCAGCAGCTGAAAGCAGCTTTGGAATTGGCTTTTTAGGGGTTTGATTATTAACTTCTCGAGTTGAATATACAAATCCGCCTAGCAAAATCAGGGATATGACTCCTGCAAAAATTATTTTTTTCATATTAAAAGGATTATTTTTTTTTCAAAAGTAAGTAATAAAGATATATTTCATCAGAAGAGATTGTTAAGGTTGTGGGTTTTAGGTTGTGGGTTTTAGGTGGTAGGTTTTAGGTTGTGGGTTGTAGGTTGTAGGTTTTAGGTTTTAGGTTTTCTTCCCACTCCCAACTTCCCACTTCCCGCTCTTAATCTACAATTATTCAGTATTAATTAACAATTATAATTTACTTTTGTGCAGCAAATAATTCCTCATGTACAAACTCCTTCTTCGTCCGATCTTGTTTTGGTTTGATCCCGAACAAGTGCATTATTTTACCTTTGCGTGCATTCGTTTGTTGCATAAAATTCCGGGCTTTGGTTGGTTGTGTAATCAAATGTATGCGGTTAATGACCCTCGATTGGAACGCGAAGTATTTGGGTTAAAATTTAAAAATCCGGTAGGATTAGCGGCTGGCTTTGACAAAGATGCCAAGTTGTACCAGGAATTGGCCAATTTTGGATTTGGCTTCATCGAGATTGGTACGCTTACGCCCAAGCCTCAGGCCGGTAATCCTAAAAAACGTTTGTTTAGACTCAAAGCCGACAGCGCCATCATCAACCGCATGGGCTTTAACAATGGGGGAGTGGATTCGGCTGTGTTGCGCTTGAAACAAAACAAAGGCGTATTGATTGGAGGAAACATCGGCAAAAACAAAGATACCCCCAACGAAACCGCCACTTCCGATTACGAAATTTGTTTTGATGCCTTGTATGAGGTGGTCGATTATTTTGTGGTGAATGTGAGTTCGCCCAATACACCCAACTTGCGTGCCCTGCAAGACAAGGAACCACTCACGCAATTGTTGCAAACTTTGCAAAATAAAAATTTGGCCCAAGTCAAGACCAAACCCATCTTACTCAAAATAGCCCCCGATCTCACCGACGAGCAATTGCTTGACATCATCGACATTGTAAAAATCACCCAAATTGCGGGCGTGATTGCCACCAATACTACGCTATCCAGAGAAGGTTTGCAATCGGAAAACAAAATTGAAATGGGCGGATTATCCGGTAAACCCTTAACCCAACGTTCCACCGAAGTGATTCGGTTTTTAGCTGAAAAAAGCAACCGTGCATTTCCAATCATTGGTGTAGGCGGTATTCACAGCGCCGATGATGCCCTCGAAAAGCTTGAAGCTGGAGCCAGTATGGTGCAGTTGTATACCGGTTTTATTTACGAAGGTCCGGCCTTGGTGAAAGCCATTAATCAAAAAATCGCGCTATCTTTAGCCATCAAATAGTAGCTGTGAATCCCATCAAAATCATCGAATGTCCGCGAGACGCCATGCAAGGCATCAAGGAATTTATTCCTACCCAGCGCAAGGTGGATTACCTGCAGTCGCTGTTGCGGGTAGGTTTTGACACCATCGATTTCGGGAGTTTTGTATCGGCCAAGGCCATTCCGCAAATGCAAGATACGGCAGCCGTTTTGGCGCAACTCGATTTGTCACAAACCCAAAGTAAATTGTTGGCCATCATTGCCAATACCCAAGGCGCACAAGCCGCAGCACAGTTTCCAGAAATCAATTATTTGGGATTTCCGTTTTCGATTTCTGAGAATTTCCAAATGCGTAATACCCATAAAACCATCGCCGAATCCTTGTTGAGTTTGCAAGAAATCCTCGACATTGCCCATGCACACAACAAAGAAGTCGTAGCCTATTTGTCCATGGGGTTTGGCAATCCGTATGGCGATCCTTGGAACGTCGAAATTGTGGCTGAATGGACCGAACGATTGGCCCAAATGGGCGTGGCCATATTGTCGCTATCGGATACCATTGGCAGTTCTACGCCCGAGGTGATTTCGTATTTATTTTCGAATTTAATTCCACAATATCCCACCATAGAATTTGGTGCTCACTTGCATACCACACCCGATAAATGGTTTGAAAAAGTAGACGCCGCCTACAGGGCCGGTTGCCGCCGATTTGATGGCGCGGTTCAAGGTTTTGGCGGTTGTCCGATGGCCAAAGATGAACTAACCGGAAATATGCCCACCGAAAAATTGTTGTCTTATTTTACCACCCAAAAAGAAGCAACGGGCACCAGTCCCTTGAGTTTTGAAAGCGCTTATAACGAGGCGACCAAGATTTTTAAATTCTACCATTAAAATTCTATTTTCTGTCCGAAAACGCGCCGTTTTTCTAAATAAATTACTTTATATTTGCACGCAATTTAACTACAACTTCAAATTGCAATGAACGCACACCACACGAAAATTATCGGCGAAGGATTAACCTATGATGACGTCCTTTTAGTTCCCAATTATTCTAATGTGCTTCCCCGCGAAGTGCGCATCCAATCTAGATTTTCTAAAAATATTTCCTTAAACGTGCCCATCGTTTCAGCGGCGATGGATACCGTGACTGAAAGTGCAATGGCGATTGCTATAGCACAAGAGGGAGGAATTGGCGTGTTGCATAAAAACATGAGCATCGAGCAACAAGCGGCCAAAGTGCGCAAAGTAAAGCGTGCCGAAAGCGGCATGATCATCGATCCTGTAACCTTGCCGCTCTCGGCTACCGTGGGTGATGCCAAATCATTGATGAAAGAGCACGGCATAGGCGGAATTCCTGTAGTTGACGAACATGGCATTCTGAAAGGAATTACCACCAATCGCGACATGCGTTTTGAAAAAGAAAACAGTCGACCCATTACTGAGGTCATGACTTCCAAAAATTTAGTAACGGCTGCCGTTGGTACTACCCTGCAAGAAGCCGAAGGCATTTTACAAGAAAATAAAATCGAAAAGTTACCCGTAGTCGACCAAAATTACAAACTAGTCGGTTTGATTACGTTTCGAGATATCACCAAATTGACCCAAAAACCCATTGCCAACAAAGATACCTTTGGTCGTTTACGCGTTGCTGCTGCTATTGGCGTAACGGCCGATGCGATTGATCGTGCCGCTGCTTTAGTGCAAGCGGGAGTGGATGCGGTTATTATTGACACTGCTCACGGGCATACCGAAGGCGTAGTGAACGTATTAAAATTAGTTAAAGCACAATTCCCGAGTATCGATGTAATTGTTGGAAATATTGCCACACCCGAAGCCGCCTTGTATTTGGCTCAGCACGGTGCCGATGGCGTAAAAGTGGGGATTGGTCCGGGTTCTATTTGTACTACGCGTATTGTAGCTGGGGTTGGTTTTCCGCAATTTTCAGCCGTGTTAGAAGTAGCTGCCGCCCTAAAAGGCAGTGGTGTTCCGGTAATTGCCGATGGAGGAATTCGCTACACCGGTGACATTCCTAAAGCCATTGCTGCCGGCGCCGATTGCGTGATGTTGGGCTCTTTATTGGCCGGTACCAAAGAATCTCCAGGCGAAACCATCATTTTTGAAGGACGTAAATTTAAATCCTATCGCGGAATGGGTTCGGTTGAAGCCATGCAAGAAGGCTCGAAAGACCGCTATTTTCAAGACGTAGAAGACGATGTAAAAAAATTAGTACCCGAAGGCATCGTAGGGCGTGTGCCGTACAAAGGCGAATTAAACGAAAGCATGCAACAATTCATTGGCGGCCTCCGAGCCGGAATGGGTTATTGCGGTGCCAAAGATATTCCTACACTGCAAGAAACCGGTCGTTTTGTGCGCATCACTGCCAGTGGAATTACCGAAAGTCATCCGCACAATGTGACGATTACGAAGGAAGCACCGAATTATTCTAGGTAAGTGGGAAGCGGGGAGTTGGAAGATGGAAGATGGAAGTGGGAAGTTTTCTGAATATACTGAGAACAGTCGATAAGAAATTCCAAATCTTCAGGACAAAACTATGACTTCTAGACGAAATCTTTAAATCTTTAAATCTTTAAATTTTTCAATCTTTCAATTATCTAAACCGACAACTTTCTAAATCCCCACATAATTACTCGGGCTAATCGCCAGTAATTCGTCTTTAATTTCACTAGAAACTTGTAATGTTTGGATGAATTCCTGAATGGCTTCTTGATTAATCACACCGTGAGTGCGGGTTAGATCTTTCAAGGCTTCATACGGATTTGGATAGCCTTCGCGGCGCAAAATCGTTTGAATGGCTTCGGCCACTACAGCCCAGTTATTTTCCAATTCGCTGGCCAATTTGTCTTCGTTTAACACCAATTTATTCAAACCTTTTAAGGTGGCTTCTAATGCAATAATCGTGTGCCCAAATGGAACGCCTATGTTGCGCAACACCGTGCTGTCAGTCAAATCGCGTTGCAAACGGGAGATCGGTAATTTGGCCGATAAATGCTCAAACAAGGCATTGGCCATTCCTAAATTGCCTTCCGAATTTTCAAAATCTATCGGGTTTACTTTGTGTGGCATGGCCGAGGAACCAATTTCGCCCGCTTTTATTTTTTGCTTAAAGTAATCCATCGAGACATAAGTCCAGATGTCGCGGTCCAAATCAATCAAGATGGTATTGATTCTTTTTAACGCATCAAAAAAGCCGGCAAAATGATCGTAATGTTCTATTTGTGTGGTGGGAAAGGAGTGGTGCAAGCCCAAGGTATCACTCACGAAATCAGTGCCAAACTTGCGCCAATCTACCTGCGGGTAGGACACGTGGTGCGCGTTGTAATTTCCGGTTGCTCCCCCAAATTTGGCGGCAAAAGGAATCGAAAACAACAAACGCAGTTGCTCTTCCAAGCGTTCTACAAACACCCCAATTTCCGTACCCAAACGAGTAGGCGAGGCGGGTTGTCCGTGCGTACGGGCCAACATCGGAATCTCGGCCCAAGCTACGCTCATCTCTTTGAGTTTGGCTATCACTGCAATTAAGGATTTCAAGTAAACGTTGTGAACCTTGGTTGATAGCGGAATGGCCGTGTTGTTGATGTCTTGCGAAGTCAATCCGAAGTGGATGAATTCTTTGTAAGGAGCCAAGTCCAAACGGTCAAAGGCTTGTTTGATAAAGTATTCCACGGCTTTTACATCGTGGTTGGTGGTTTGCTCAATGTCTTTGATGGCTTGTGCATCGGCCGTTGAAAAATTTTCATACAAGCTGCGCAAAGCCGAAAACACACTTGGATTTACTTTACTTAATTGCGGCAAAGGCAATTCGCATAAAGCAATAAAATATTCAATTTCTACTAATACGCGGTAGCGAATTAAGGCTTCTTCTGAAAAATAGGCCGAAAGTGATTCGGTCTTGCTTCTGTATCTTCCGTCGATCGGGGAAACGGCATTAAATTCGTGTAGTGCAGCCATGGTGTAGTGTGTTGAAAATAAGGCGCAAATATAAGACTTTGCTGAGGTTTATAAAAGGCAAACGCCCGAAAAAAAGTAGATTAATTCCCCAATAATTCAGGCAGTAGTACCATAAAATCCCGAATTCCTTCACTGGCTGTTTTGGCCATTACGGTAATTGGATTGGGAATGCCTGCCAAACTTGCCGGATTCAAATCGATATATACCAAAGGAACGGAGGAATCGGCATAATCAAGCAAACCGGCTGCCGGATACACTTGCAGCGAAGTGCCAATGACCAAAACCAAATCGGCCTGCTCAAGGAGTAGGATCGCTTCGTCTATCGCAGGAACTTCTTCGCCAAACCACACAATATGCGGGCGCAACTGATTTCCATGGGCATCGGTGTCGCCCCACTGCAAATCATCGAGCTGTTCATAAAGAGTATGTTCATCGGCTACTGATCGTACTTTGGTTAATTCGCCATGCAAATGCAACACGCGAGTACTTCCGGCCCGTTCGTGCAAATTGTCTACGTTTTGAGTCACGATGTCAATGTGGTATTGCGACTCTAATTTGGCTAAAAGTAAATGGCCTTCGTTGGGATCCACCTGTCGCAATTGTCGCCTGCGTTGGTTGTAGAATTCCAAGACCAACTGGGGATTTTTACGCCAACCTTCGGGCGAGGCCACCTCCATAATGTCGTGGTTTTCCCACAAGCCATTTTTGTCCCGAAAGGTTGAAATTCCGCTCTCGGCCGACATCCCGGCGCCACTCAATACCACGATATTTTTTTTCATAATCCGAAAGGGCTTTTTGTATTTTTGCCAAAATTAAACAATCTATGCCTGATCTCGACTACTTGGCCTACTTAGAAGAATTCCTAACCGACGCCCGAAAAGAGAAGTTTCTCAAGGTGTTGTCCCAACGCACCAATCATTTTACGGTGGCGATAGAAGATGTGTTTCAATTGCACAACACCAGTGCTGTGATGCGCAGTTGTGAGGTGTTTGGGATTCAACAATTGAATGTGGTGGAAGAAAAATTTGGCAAAAGCATTGACAAAGAAATTGCCATGGGAGCCCAAAAATGGGTCGATGTCAATCGGTTTGAATCGATTTCAGATTGTATTCAAAGTTTGAAAGCCAAAAATTATCGCATCATCGCCACTACTCCGCACGAAAATGATTGTTTGTTGGATGATTTTGATATTACGCAGCCGGCCGCTTTATTTTTTGGAACCGAGCGCGATGGCTTGTCACAAGAAGTACTAGATCAGGCCGATGGCTTTTTGAAAATTCCGATGCGGGGTTTTACCGAGAGTTTAAATATTTCGGTATCGGCGGCGATTATCATTCAAAACCTCATGAGCCGTTTGCATCAATCTGACTTGAATTGGCAATTGACGGAAAATGAAATTTTACAAAAAAGGATCGATTGGTCGCGCAATACCATCAAAGACATCAAGCGAATTGAGGCGCGGTATTTTGCCGAACGAAAGGGCTAATTACTTCTTTTTGAGAATTTTGTATTCTTCGTAGCATTCGCTAATGGCATCCATGATTTGCAAGTCATTGGCGGTTTTAATAAATGCTTCCGAATAGTTGCAACGCTGCATAATTTCGGCAATTTCTTTTTTGTCGACGCCCAACAAAACGGCCAAAGTTTCTCGATCAAATTTAGATTCCAGAAGGTTGCGCACGGTGTCGTCTTTTTTCATCTTTTTTAATCGCTTCAATTCTACCGATTTTTTTCCGAAGAAATTGTAGAGCATATCGGCCGGATTAAAAATAGAACCCAATACGCGTCCAAAGGCATTGGGAGAGCTTTCGCCGGCTTCATAACCTTGTTGCAAACCCGAAATGCTGTAGCGGTAATTTTCAGCCGTAGGAATGAGTTTGGTATCCACCTCCAAATATCCAGTGAGGTAATAGGGCATGATGTTTACTTCTTCGAGTGCAATGGCTTTTTCTGTGAGTTGAATGGTTGTTTTTCCGCTTTTAATCCAGTCATTGGTGACGCGAATTTTTAGGGATTGAAACCCGATGTAGGAAATGTGTAAGGTGTCGTTGGTAGAAACCTCCAATTCAAAATAGCCTTTGGCATTGGTTACGGTACCCAGCACTTTGTTGAGGTTGATTACGTTGACATTCTCAATTGGATTTTTGCTGTTGTCGTTTAGGATAATTCCCGAAACTTTTCTGGGGGTGTCAATTTCTTGCGCTGTTAGAGCGGCTGAAAAACACAATAAAAAAAAGACTACCCAATACCGCATGTTTTGTTTTTTAGAAGGCCTAAAAGTACTAAAACGAACTAAGATATTGGGTAGCCTAAGCTATAATTATAAGAAAATTAACAAACCAAAGTTAGTCTTTTCTAGGGCGTCTTGGGCGCGGGCTATCACCAAATGATTCCGAGCGTCGAGGTGCTCTTGAGCTGAATCCTTCGGGTTTGGGTGCATCCGAACGTCGTGCAGGACGATCCGATCCGAATCCGCCGCTACGGCTTTCGCTGCGTCCGCCAAATCCACTTTCTTTTTTGGGTCCAAAACCGCTGCCGCCTCCACGAGGTGCACTGCTGCGTTCACGTCCAAATCCGCCGCCGCCGCTGCTTCTGCCGCCGCCAAATCCACCACCAGAACTTCTTCCGTTGTGGTCTCTTCGTCCGCTGCTGCTTCCGCCACCGCCTTCGTTTTTGGATATTTCTACATTGATGCGACGTCCGTTCAAGCTGAAGCCATTCAAAATGCTCATTACTTTATCGGTGTGTTCTCCGTCAGTATTAAAGAAAGAGAAACCTTCTTTTACGTCTACTTTAAATACGTCATCCCGACCCAAGTCTAAGGTTTCTTTCAAGAAATCTTTCAATTGCATCCAATCAAAATCATCGCGTGAACCAATGTTTACAAAATAACGCACCGGATCTCCCGCACGAATTTCTCTTGGTTCAGATCCTCTTTCTGGACGATCACCTTTTTCACCTGATAAATCGCGTTTCTTTTTGTAGTAGGCAATAAATCGGTTAAACTCTACCGACACCATTTTCTTGATCAATTCTTCTTTACTCAAGCCATCCAACACGTCGTTAATGGCTGGCAAGTAGTTGTCAATTTCGTGATCAACTTCGGTATCTTTTATTTTATTGGCCAAGTGCAACAACTGAATTTCGCAGATTTCAATTCCACTTGGGATTGTTTTTTCTTCGAATTTTTGTTTGATGATGCGCTCAATAGACGAAATTTTACGTAATTCACTTTTGGTGATGATTACGATAGAAGTCCCTAATTTGCCTGCACGTCCAGTTCGGCCTGAACGGTGGGTGTAGGTTTCGATTTCGTCGGGCAATTGGTAGTTTACTACGTGGGTAATATTTTCTACATCAATTCCACGGGCCGCTACATCGGTAGCCACTAGCATTTGAATCTGGCGTCCACGAAACGACTTCATTACACCATCGCGTTGTGCCTGAGATAAATCGCCGTGCAAAGCTGCAGCGCTGTATCCATCTTCGATTAATTTTTCTGCCACCGCTTGGGTGTCGCGTTTGGTGCGGCAAAATACCACCGAGAAAATATCGGGATTGGCATCTGCCAACCGTTTCAAAGCTTCATAACGATCGCGTGCGTTTACACAGTAAAATTCGTGAGATACGGTTGCCGATCCGGAGTTTTTGGTTCCTACGGTTACTTCAGCAGGCTCGTGCATAAATTTCTTGGCAATACGAGCTACTTCAGCCGGCATGGTTGCCGAGAATAACCAGGTGTTTTTGTCGTCTGGTGTGTCTGATAAAATCGAAACGATGTCTTCGTAAAAGCCCATGTTGAGCATTTCATCGGCCTCGTCCAAAATACAGTAATTGATGTTTTTAATGTTGACCAATCCTCGATTGATCATGTCTTGCATTCTACCTGGAGTAGCTACAATGATTTGAGCGCCGCGTTTAATTTCACGCGCTTGTTCGGTAATACTGGCCCCGCCATAGATTGCCACCGTGTGCAATCCGTTTACGTATTTGGAGTATTGTTTGATCTCGTTGGTGATTTGCAAACACAATTCACGCGTGGGAGATAAAATTAAGGCTTGCGTACTTCTGTTTTCAGCATCAACTTTTTGAATCAGCGGAAAGCCAAATGCTGCCGTTTTCCCTGTTCCTGTTTGTGCTAAAGCTACTAAATCAGTGTCTTGTTCCAATAGTACTGGAATCGCTTTTTCTTGCACTTCTGACGGATTCTCAAATCCTAGATCTTTGATCGCCAGCAGTAGCGACTCATTCAGACCTAATTGTTCAAATTTGTTCATTCTTTGTTTTTAAAATTTGGGGCAAAAGTAGGGCTAATAAGTGAGATAATCTAATTTGTTACTAATTGAAAATCAGTAAATTAGATATAAATCAGAATTAAGAAGGGATTTGTATACGGTAGCAGGGCAACTTTTAAATCAGAAAATAGTGCTTATTGCGCTGTTAAAAACTTTATCAATTGCTGCACTGCACGTGCCCGATGGCTGCAGCTGGCTTTTTCGAATGCGGTGAGTTCGGCAAAGGTTTTATCGTGCCCTTCCGCTTGAAAAATGGGATCGTAGCCAAAGCCGTTCGTTCCTTTTTTTTCTGTAGTAATTTGTCCTTTTACCAAGCCGGTAAACAGGAGTTGCTGTCCGTCTAAATTCAAGGCAATCACTGTTTTAAATTGTGCAGATCGATCAATTGATTCACGTAGGTTTTCTAGAACTTTGTTCATGTTTTCCTCGGCATTTTTTTGTTCGCCGGCATAGCGTGCCGAATATACACCAGGTTCGCCATGCAAGGCGTTTATCTCTAAACCGGTGTCGTCGGCAAAACAATTCAACCTGTATTTTTCGGTCACATAATTGGCTTTTAGTATGGCGTTTCCTTCTAGCGTATCGGCAGTTTCAGGAATGTCTTCGGTGCAACCAATATCGGTCAAACCCACCAATTCTATCGATTCAGGAAGCAACAGTTGAATCTCTTTTACTTTATTGGGATTGTTGGAAGCAAATACAATTTTCATGCGTTTTGAATTTTTGTTTGCAAAGATACATACCCAATTTAGATGCCAACAATTGAGTCGCTTTAATTGTGAATATTTATTTAGTCAAAGTTTTTTTGCTTTGCTTTTTTAGCCCTATTTTTGCGCCTAAATTCAAGGATTACAACCCTATTATTCACAACATTCGCCATGGTAAAAGATTTATTTGAACGCATTCAGAACAATAAAGGACCGCTAGGAAAATGGGCTTCTCAAGCTGAGGGCTATTTTGTATTTCCCAAATTAGAAGGAGAATTAGGTCCGAGAATGCAATTTCAAGGCAAAAATATATTGAACTGGAGTTTAAATGATTATTTGGGCTTAGCCAATCACCCCGAAGTGCGTCAAGCCGATACTGATGCGGCTATCCAATATGGAGCAGCCTATCCGATGGGTGCGCGCATGATGAGTGGGCATACTGAATACCACGAACAATTGGAGCAAGAATTGGCTGCTTTTGTGATGAAAGAATCGGCTTATTTATTGAATTTTGGGTACCAAGGAATTTTATCTACCATCGATGCCTTGGTTACGCGAAACGATGTAATTGTCTATGATGTAGATGCGCATGCGTGCATCATTGATGGCGTGCGCTTGCACAGCGGCAAACGATTTACCTACCGCCACAACGATGTGGAGAGCATGGAAAAAAATTTGCAGCGTGCCACGAAATTAGCCGAAACTACGGGTGGTGGTATTTTGTTTATTACCGAAGGCGTATTTGGGATGCGTGGCCAACAAGGCAAATTGAAAGAAGTGGTTGAAATGAAGAAAAAATACAATTTTCGTTTGTTGGTTGACGATGCACACGGATTTGGAACCTTAGGAAAAACAGGAGCCGGAGCAGGTGAGGAGCAAGGTTGCCAAGACGGCATCGATGTGTATTTCTCGACTTTTGCCAAATCAATGGCCAACATTGGCGCTTTTGTTGCCGCTGACAAAGACATTATTGATTACTTGAAATACAATTTGCGTTCGCAGATGTTTGCCAAAGCCTTGCCGATGATTCAAACGATTGGGTCGTTAAAGCGTTTGGAATTGTTGCGTAAATCATCTGAGATTAAAGATAAATTATGGGTAAATGTGCATGCCCTGCAACACGGATTAACCAGCCGCGGGTTTAACATTGGCGACACCAATACCTGTATTACGCCGGTATATCTGGAGGGATCCATTCCCGAAGCGATGATTATGGTGAATGACTTGCGCGAAAACTACGGCATCTTCCTTTCGATTGTAGTTTACCCCGTAATTCCAAAAGGAATTATCTTGTTGCGTATGATTCCAACTGCTTCTCACACCTTGGCTGACATCGACGAAACCTTGGCTGCCTTTGAAGCCATCCGCGAAAAATTGGTCAATGGAACCTATAAAACTATTGCGGCTCAGACTACGGTGGATGTTTCTTAGGAGTCATAAAGTCGAAAGTCAAAAGTCATAAAGTTGAAAAAGTATACTGAGAACTCATTTGTTCTAATTATACTTAATTACTTTATGTTTAACCGACAACAGAAAACCGATAACCGACAACCGATAACGGACAACCTACTCCAACTTCTTCATATACGTACATCTCCTCTTATGAATCACCGGATCAAAGGTCTTCCATAAATTGTGGATGGCGTTGTTTTCGTCAAGTTCGGGTGTGCGAATGCAAGTTTCAATTCCAAATCGTTTAAAAGCATTGAAGTATTCGATAAACATCGGAGCCGTAACGCCTTTATTTTGGTAATCGGGATGAATGCCAATGAGGTAGAACAAGATGGCATTGGTTTTGGTTTTGGCCCGAAGCAAATGGTACCAGCCAAACGGAAATAAACGGCCGTTTGCCTTTTTTAGGGCTTCGGTCAAGGAAGGCATCACGATGCTGAAGGCGATCATTTTATCGTTGGCGTCAAATACAAAATTGATGAATTCGGGGTTGATCATGCCCATGTATTTTTTCTTGAAAAATTCTTTTTGGGCAGCTGAAATCGGAACAAACGAAGACAATTTGGCGTAACATTCGTTAAACAGATCAAACATTTGGTCGGCGTATTTCAGAACCTCTTTGGTCGATTTGCAATTCACGACCCGGAGTTGGTAGCGTTTGCAAATAAAGTGGGAGGTGCGCTCAAATACTTCGAGTTTCACATTGGCAAACGGAAACACACTCTCTAAAAATTGTTTTTCTTTCACGTAACCCAGTTGTTCAAAATGCGTTACATAGTAGGGGTAATTGTACCAGGTAATCATGGTTCCGATGTGTTCAAAACCTTCAGTCAGCAACCCAACTTTGTCCATATTCGAAAATCCCATGGGTCCTTCTACTTCTTCTAAGTTGTGTTTGCGACCCAATTCGTATACTTTTTCGAGCAAGGCTTTGGTCACTTCGATGTCGTCAATCACATCAAACCAACCGAAGCGGACTTTCTTTTTACCTAGGTCTTTGACTTCACTCCAATTGACAATAGCAGCCACTTTGCCCACCATTTTCCCGTCTTTGTAGGCGCAGTAAAAATAGGCTTCTGCGTTTTCAAAAACCGGGTTTTGGGTTTTGTCAAAGGTGATTAATTCATCTTGAATTAAGGGCGGAATCCAATTGGGGTTGTCTTTGTATAAATTAAACGAAAACAAGATAAATTGCTTCAGCTCTTTTTTGGTAATGGCTTCGCGAAGGGTAATCATGGGTTATTTGGTTTTGCGCGAACTGTTATCAAAGCCGTCTGTACGCACTTTGGACTTAGAGTCGTCTTTTTTATCTTTTTTATCTTTTGATTTTTCGTCCTTGCTTTTAGATTTAGTATTGCTGCGCAACATCACTTCGCTATAATTGCCATCAAAACGCCAAGAAAGGCCAATATTTGCAATTACAACAGCTGGTACGTTGGTTACGCTGCTGGCAAGTGCGGCATCAATTTGTAAATTTTCGGCAAGTAAATAGGCACCTCCAGCACGAAATAAAGTGTTGTGATATACTTTGCTGTTCATGCCTTGGTTTTCGAGCAATATGGACCAGCGGTCGTTGATTCCCCGTGTCAAACTGATCACATAATCCACCGATTCGTAATTGGCTACCCCGTAATTTGATATTCCAAAATTGGTAATCAGGGCAAATCGGCCAAACTGGTTTTGGGTGAGTAGCATACCTTTTAATCCAGTTGTGTTTTTTTGATCTACTGGAAAAGGTCTGTAAAATTCGGCATCGTTGTTTATATTTAAACCACCATACAAGGCGATGGCAGGAATAAATTGGCGCCAATTGAATTTATGATTGGCTTTCCAACTGTATTTATTTATTTTTTCTTCGTAATTCATCATGGGGTCATAGACCATAAATTTGGCACCCACTTGCGCGGTTTGGATGTCGCTGCTTTTTTTATCTAGGTTGGTGATTAAGTCGGTGTAGGTTTCCTTTTGGTAGTTCACGCTGCCATAAAACTCCAATTGTTCAAAAATGGCGCCGTATCGCACCACAATTTCACCACCCATACCGGCTACCTGATAGTCTTTTTTTGAATCGGTTTCACGGGTGGCATCAACACCCATTTCGGTTTGAATAATCGTTTTTCCCACAGAAAACGCTGCCATGGACTGACCCGGTCTATTGGAATTGATGACATCGGTAAATTGTGCCCAAGAAGCAGAATAAATAAGTAATGAGAGCCACAAAAAACGATTGGGAGATACCATAGCAACGAGTAAATTAAGGTTCAAAAAAAAGCCTTTCAAAAGTAGTGTTTTTTATCATTTATTTTAGAAAGATTCCCAAAGTGATTTAGTAATTTTGGAAAAATTTTATTCATGGATACGGCTTCTTTTACTGGTTTGTTGCGCACCTTGATGTACATCATTTTATTTTATTACGCGTTCAAGTTTTTGGCGCGTTTGTTTTTGCCTGTATTGTTAAAAAAGGTGGTGGAGAAGGCCAGTGAAAATATGCGCAATCCCCAACCCAATCAAAACCAAGGCAATTCAAAAGCTACCGATACTGCGCAGGCAGCCGCCAAGCCCAAATCTACCCAAAAAGTAGGCGAGTACATTGATTTTGAAGAGGTCGACTAAGGGCCTTTTTTTTACACCTATTTTACAGCTTTATTTTCCCTATTTTTGAGCATTAATTTTCAGCTGATTTCTTTTTATGAAACAATTTAAATCGTTTTATCCGCATCTGTTAGCTCTAGTTGGCTTTGCTTGTTTTGCACTATTCTTTTTTTATCCTCTGCTTCAAGGCAAAAAAATATTTCAATCCGATATTGTACAATACACCGGTATGGCCAAAGAACAATTGGACTACAAAAAAGCGAATAAGGCCGAACTCTATTGGACCAATGCCGCTTTTGGCGGGATGCCTACCTATCAACTCGGCGCTAATTATCCGCACGAATACATCAGCCAAGTAGATCATCTCTTGCGCTTTTTGCCCCGTCCAGCTGATTATATGTTCTTGTATTTCCTAGGGTTTTATGTGTTATTATTGGTTTTAAAAATAGATCCGCTCAAAGCCTTTATTGGTGCTTTGGCCTTTGGTTTATCGACCTATTTGATCGTCATTTTAGGAGTAGGCCACAACGCCAAAGCCCATGCCATTGCCTACATGCCATTGCTGTTGTCTGGGTTTTTATTGGTCTTGCGTCAACGTTATGTGGTGGGCGGAATTCTCACTATGTTGGCGGCTGCGCTCGAGATCAATGCCAATCACTTTCAGATGACCTATTATTTTATCTTGCTTTTGTTGGTTTTTACGATTTATTTTATTGTGAAATACTTTCGCCAACAAGAATACAAGCCCTTATTTATTTCGTTGGGCGTTTTTGTAATTGCTGTTGTATTTGCAGTAGGGGCCAACGCCACCAATTTGATGGCCACTGCCGAATATGCCAAATTTTCTACACGCGGCAAAAGCGAATTGACTATTTCGCCCGAGGGAAAAAAAATAGCCAATGACAACCCACTTTCTCACGAATACATCACGGAGTACAGTTATGGCTTGGCCGAGAGTTTTAATTTGATTGCGCCGCGTTTGTTTGGGGGCTCGAATGCCGAGAAGTTGGGCAGAGACAGTAAAACTTATGAGTATGTTTTAGGTCAAGGTGTTCCGGAATCTCAAGCCGCCGATTTTGCCAACAGTTTGCCTTTATATTGGGGAGTTCAACCTATTGTTGCTGCGCCGGCCTATGTTGGTGCGGTGGTTTTTTTCTTGGCTTTACTGGCTTTATTTGTGGATAAACGCAAAATCAAATACGCGTTTTTGGTCGGAATACTGCTGTCCTTATTTCTATCATGGGGCAAAAACTTTCCCGCTTTGACCAATTTTTGCATCGACAATTTGCCGCTATACAATAAATTCCGTGCGGTTTCCTCTATTCAAGTATTACTCGAATTGGCTTTGCCTGCGCTTGCTATTATGGGCTTTCAAGCCTTTTTTATGGTTGATAAAGAGAAACAGCAAAAAGGATTGCTGTGGTCAGCAGCTGCCGCTTTGGGAGTATTATCGCTTTTATTTATTTCTAAAAGTTTCTTTTCCTACACCGGAGGCGCCGACGATATTTATGCCAAAAGTTATGGGCCAGAGTTTATGAATGCACTAAAAGCCGATAGACGCTCGTTATTTAAGTCTGATTTACTTCGTTCTTTTGTGTTTATAGCTGCAGCTGCTGCCGTCTTGTGGTTTTACCTTAAAAACAAATTGGCTTCTCAAACAGCAGTACTTGCCGTAGGTTTTTTGGTGGTGGCCGATTTGTTTTTTATCGACAAAAACTATGTAAATGGCGATGATTTTTTGGCTGCTCGCGAAGTAGAAATGCCCTTTCAAGAAACCCCCGCCGATGGCCAAATTTTGCAAGACACCACCCACTATCGTGTGTTTGAGGTAGACGGCAATCTATCAAGTTCTCGCGCTTCTTATTTTCATCATTCCATTGGAGGCTATCATGCGGCCAAACCACGGCGCATGCAACAGTTGTTTGATTATCAAATTACCAAAAATAACATGGAGGTCTTGAACATGCTCAACGTTAAATACATCATCCAAACCGACGAGAAAGGCAACGAATTGCCGCTGCAAAACCCAGACATCAATGGCAATGCTTGGTTTGTTTCAGCCGTAAAGTGGGTGAATTCGGCCGATGCCGAGATGAAAGCGCTTCCCCAATTGGATTCCAAAAATACCGCCATTGTCAATAAAACGGAGTTTGGCACTTTATTAACAGAGCGTTCATTCGCAAAAGATAGTACCGCAAGTATTCAGGCGATCGATTACAAACCAAATGCCATTCGTTACCAATCACAAAATGCCCAAAAAGGACTAGCCGTATTTTCTGAAATGTATTACGCAGAGGGCTGGAACGCCTATATTGACGGGAAGAAAACGCCTCATATTCGCGTAGATTATGTATTGCGTGCACTCGAAATTCCAGCTGGAAACCATACCGTTGAATTTAAGTTTGAACCCGAGGTGGTGCAAAAAGGAAGCACCATTGCCTTGTACAGTTCGGCAGGAATGTTGGTGTTAATTGCTCTGGGATTATATTACGAAAGACGAAAAACGTGGTTTAGCTCTGTTGAACCCAAGGAATAACAAATGAAAAAAGTCTTGATAGTGACCTATTATTTTCCACCGGCGGGCGGTCCAGGCGTGCAACGTTGGTTGAAATTTATCAAGTACTTGCCCGACTTTCAGCTAGACCCCATTGTCTATATTCCACAAAACCCTACTTATCCCATTGTGGATGAAGGATTGTTGTCTGAAGTTTCCACTTCATTAACTATACTTAAACAACCCATTTGGGAACCCTACGGATTGGCTTCCTTGTTTTCTAAGAAAAAAATTAAAAACATCAGTGCAGGCATTATCCCAACCCTACATAAGCAATCGTGGAAAGAGCGCCTGGCATTGTTTGTACGCGGCAATTTATTTATCCCCGATGCACGCGTGTTTTGGGTAAAGCCATCGGTAGCGTTTTTGCGCGAGTATTGCCAAACCAATCAGATTGATACAATAATCACAACTGGTCCGCCGCACAGTTTGCACCTCATTGGCTTGGCTTTGCAAAAGCAAATGGGCATCAAGTGGGTGGCCGATTTTAGAGACCCTTGGACTACTATTGGTTACCATAAAGCTTTAAAATTATTGCCTTGGGCCAAACGCAAACACAAACGCTTAGAACAACTGGTTTTACAGGCGGCCGATGCCATTATCGTAACGAGTGCCACCACCAAAACCGAATTTGAAACGCTTACATCGCGCCCCATCGAAGTCATTACCAACGGCTACGACATTGCCACTGAACCCAGTTTACAGTTGGATGCCAAATTTAGTTTAGCCCACATTGGTTCGCTCTTGTCAGCCCGTAATCCAATTGTATTGTGGGAGGCTTTGGCCGAATTGCTGCAAGAGGTTCCCGAATTGGCTTCTCATTTGCAACTCAACTTTATAGGAACTACGAGCCAAGAAGTAAAAGATACCTTAAAAAAACGAGGACTTTTGTCCTATGTACACGATTACGGCTATGTCGCTCATCTGGATGCGGTGCGTTTTCAGAAACAATCCCAAATTTTGTTGCTTCTTGAAATTGATAGCCCAGCCACCAAACTCATTTTACCCGGAAAACTGTTTGAATACCTGGTTTCTGGCCGACCCATTCTAGCCATGGGCCCTGAAGGTTCTGATTTTGCTTCGATAATAAGTGAAACCCAAACAGGAGCTTTCTTTCGCTATAGTGAGAAAGAGGAAGTTAAAGCCTATATTTTGAGTTGCTTCACAGCTTTTTTGGCCGGAACCCTAAAAGTGAGCGCCCATGGAATTGAAAAATATGCGCGTAAGAATCTAACCGAACAACTGGCCAGGTTGTTGACTAAACTTTAAATAGGGCATGGGAATCGTCATCAATCAATCGATCAAAAACACCCTGGTTACCTATTTTGGTTTTGCCATAGGCGCAGTGAATGCCTTGTTTTTGTATACCAATTTTTTGGGTAAAACGCATTATGGCATGGTCGCTTTTTTACTCTCGGCGGCCAACATCATGATGCCACTTATGGCGTTTGGCGTGCACAGTACCCTGATTCGTTTTTATTCGCGTTGCCAAACCGAAGCCGAACGAGATAAGTTCATGAACTTCATGCTCCTATTGCCCCTGTTTCTTATTATTCCAATCACCGCCATTACCTTTTTGGGTTACGACCAAATTGCCTATTTCATTTTGAAAGAAAATCCGCAAGTAAAACCTTTTTTGTGGCTCATTCCTTTGATAGGGATTTGTATGGGTTATTTTGAAATCTTTTATGCCTGGGTGAAGGTGCACATGCAATCGGTGTTTGGGAACTTTATTAGCGAAGTATTGGTTCGCGTGGTGATCCTTTGCTTATTATTTGCCGTGCATTGGGATTGGATTTCTAAAGACCAGTTTATCTATGGTTTGTTTTTCGCTTATTTGCTGCAACTCATCGCCATGAAAATATTTGCCATGTATGTGCGCATGCCTAAACTGTCCTTCAAAGTGCCGCACAACATCAAGGAAATCGTATTCTATTCGTCGTTCATCATCTTATCGGGTAGTGTAGCGGTATTACTCATGGATTTTGATAAGGTGATGATTCCGGCTTATGAAAACATCAGCAGCAATGCCTTGTATTCGGTGGCGATTTTTATTGCTACGGTGATTGCGGTGCCCAGCCGCGCCATGTTGCAAATAATCTATCCCATTACCGCCAAGTTGATGAGCCAAAACAAACTGAAAGAACTCAATGTACTGTACAAAAAAAGCGCCATCACGCTGCAAGTGATAGGCGGCTTGGTCATGCTGGGTATTTTTTTGAACATCAAGATGCTCTACCAATTGATTCCAGGGGAATATTCGGGAGGAATTTTGGTAGTTTTTCTCATTGGGCTTTCTAAGTTTTATGATGTGATCTTGGGAAACAACAACGCCATTATTTTGAATACCAAATACTACAAATGGGTGCTTTCGTTTGGCTTATTACTGGTGTTTATGATGGTGGGCCTCAACATGATTTTTATTCCCTTATACGGCATTGATGGGGCTGCCTTGGCCACTTTGATTTCGGTGTTTATCTACAATACTATTAAATTGGTTTTTGTGGTCAAGAAAATGAAGTTATTTCCTTTCACCATAAATACCCTGAAATCATTTGCCATAATCGTTGGCGTGTTTTTGGCGTTCTACTTTTGGGATTTTTCGTTTCATCCAATAGTGAGTATTGCACTCAAATCTATTTTGATTACGCTGGTGTATGGACTACTCAACTACAAGTTCAAGATTTCTGAAGATGTCAATGGTGTAGCCGAGACCGTTTGGAAGAAATTACGCTTATAATTTACTCTTTAAATATTTTCCGGTAACTGATTTTGGGTTTTTTGCTACTTCTTCGGGTGTGCCAGAGGCCAATAAATAACCACCCTCTTCACCGCCCACAGGTCCCAAATCTATAATGTAATCGGCACATTTTATTAAATCGAGGTTGTGTTCAATTACAATGATCGAATGTCCTTTGTCTATCAAGGCATCAAAAGACGCTTTGAGTTTATTAATGTCGTGAAAATGCAAGCCAGTAGTGGGTTCGTCAAACACAAACAGGGCTTTTTCTTTGGTATTTCCTTTCACCAAGAACGAGGCCAATTTGATGCGTTGGGCTTCGCCACCAGACAAGGTAGAGGAAGATTGCCCCAATTGCACATAGCCCAAACCTACATCTTGCAAGGGTTGCAGTTTTTGTACAATTTTGGTTTGTTTGTGGGTACTAAAGAATGCGATCGCTTGGTCAACGGTACTCGTAAGAATGTCGTCGATGTTTTTGCCTTCAACTTGTACTTCGAGTACTTCTTTTTTGAATCGTTTGCCGTTGCAGACTTCACAGGGTAAATGCACATCGGCCATGAATACCATTTCTACGTTGATCACGCCTTCGCCTTTGCAGCTGTCACAGCGTCCACCATCGACATTAAAAGAGAAATGCTTGGCTTGAAAGCCACTGAGTTTGGACCGTTTTTCTTTGGCAAACAAGTCCCGGATGTCATCATAGGCCTTAATATAAGTAACCGGATTAGACCGTGAGCTGCGTCCAATAGGGTTTTGGTCTACGTATTCAATGTGATGCACTTTGTGGTAAAACCCTTGCAGGTCGGTAAATTGGCCCGCTTTTTCGCTCATGCCTTCGATCTTTTTTTGCAAGGCTGGAAATAATATTTTCTTGATTAGCGTACTTTTTCCGCTACCCGAAACACCCGTAATGACGGTGAGTACTTCGAGAGGAAATCGTACATCGATATTTTTTAGGTTGTGTTCGCGCGCGCCAATGATGTCGATATAGGAAGTCCAATTTCGACGTTTTTTGGGTAACTCGATGGCTAATTTTCCGTTCAAGTATTGAGCAGTTAAAGATTCAGCCTTCAGAATATCAGCAAAACTACCTTGGGCCACTAATTCGCCACCAAAAGATCCGGCTTCGGGGCCAATGTCAATGATTTGATCGGCCGCTTTCATGATGTCTTCGTCGTGTTCAACCACAATTACGGTATTGCCCAAATCTCGCAGCGATAGCAATACTTGGATGAGTTGCTCCGAATCTTTGGGGTGCAAGCCAATGCTCGGTTCGTCCAAGATGTACATCGAGCCCACTAAACTACTGCCCAAGGAAGTGGCTAAATTAATGCGTTGCGATTCTCCACCCGACAAGGTGGCCGAGTTACGATTCAAGGTGAGGTAGGGCAGTCCCACATGCAATAAAAACCGCAGTCGATTGGTGATTTCGACTAATAATCGTTTGGAAACTTGGGTGTCGTATTCGCTGAGTTGAACGTTTTCAAAGAAAACCAACACCTGATCAATGGGCATTTCAACCAAATCAACCAAGGTTTTGTCTTGAATTTTCACATACAGCGCTTCTGGACGCAGTCGTTTGCCCTTACAGGCAGTACATTTGGTTTTGCCTCGGTAACGCGAAAGCATCACCCGGTTTTGAATCTTGTAGTTTTTATCTTCCAGTTCTTTAAAAAAATCATGTAAGCCCTGAAAGTGGCTGTTGCCAATCCAAACGAGTTCTTTCTGTTTTTCGGTTAATTCAAAATAAGGCTTGTGTATGGGAAAGTCAAATTTATAGGCCGCATGTACCAACTGGTCGCGGTACCAACCCATGCTTTCCCCCCGCCAGGGATAAATGGCATTTTCATAGACAGACAAGGCGGTATTTGGAATTACTAAATCTTCATCAATCCCAATGATGCTGCCGTATCCTTCGCAGACCGGACAAGCGCCATAGGGATTATTAAAACTAAACAAATGCACGTTGGGCTCAATAAATTCGAGTCCATCCAATTCAAAAGCATTGTTAAATTGATGCTTGTTTTGCGTGGAAACCTCTTGCAAAACACAGACTCCTTTCCCTTCAAAAAAGGAGGTTTGTACCGCATCAGCCAAGCGATTGTAAAAGCCTTCATCGTCTTTGACTACAATACGGTCAATAATTAGATATAAATCAGCTAGTTTAAAGCTCAGCTCAGGCAATTCATCGAGGCGAATGGTTTCTCCTTGGTATAAAATTCTGGCATAGCCTTGTTGCAGCAATACCTTGAGTTTGTCTTCGATTTTTCGGCCTTCTTCCAATTGAATCGGGGCCAAAAGCAACCATCTGCTGTCTAATTCCAGTCCTTTGAAGGCTGAAATAACATCGGCCACGGTATCTTTTTTTACTTCTTGGCCCGAAACAGGGGAGAAGGTTTTTCCGATGCGGGCAAATAATAGTTTAAGGTAATCATAGATCTCGGTTGAGGTTCCTACGGTAGACCGAGCGTTGGTGGTGTTTACTTTTTGTTCTATTGCAATGGCTGGTGCAATGCCTTTAATGTATTCAACCTTGGGCTTATCTAAGCGTCCCAAAAATTGGCGAGCATAGGAAGACAAACTTTCTACATAACGTCGTTGTCCTTCGGCATACAAAGTATCAAAGGCTAATGATGATTTTCCAGAGCCCGAAAGACCTGTAATGACAACCAATTTGTTGCGCGGGATGGCCACATCCAGGCATTTCAAGTTGTGCACTTGCGCTCCTTTTATTAGGATGTGTGTCTTGGGATTTGGTAGTGAATGATCGGCTGCTTTCATGTGAAATATGTCCTTTTGAACAAGGCAGGCAAATATAGAAAAAAGCACTATTTATTAAGGTAGATTATTACGGAGGATTCTAGTAAATAAACTTTTGTATAGTTTTTTTATACAAGCCATTTCTGATTCTGCAGAACAGATGGTTTATATTTGGGAAACTAAAATTAGAACTTATGAAAAAAATTGTACAAATAAGCGTTTTCTTGGTATGTGCTTTGGGATGGGCTCAAAATGGTCCAATCACTTTTGAACCGGGAGAGCAAGGGGCTGCTTGGGTATGGAAAGTATTCGAAAATGGGACAAATACGCCATTAGAATTTGTGAGTAATCCGTCTACTACCGGAATAAATACCTCGGCTACTGTAGCCAAAATGACCACACTTGTAACTGGCGCTCCCTTTGCCGGTGTAGAAAATCAACACCCTGGATCGCAACCAGTTCCAGGTCCGTCGGCCTTAGGATCCTATGTAATTACAGCAAGTAATTGCACGGTACGCATCCTAGTGTATAAATCGGTGATTAGTGACGTGGGTATTAAATTTGCCTCGGCAACCAATGCGTCTACGGGCGAAATTAAAGTGGCCAATACCCAAGTAAATCAATGGGAAGAATTAGTCTTTGATTTTTCAAGCCGCATTGGAGAGACCAATGACCAAATTATTATTTTTCCCGATTTCCAAGCGAGAACTTCTGATAATGTGTGTTATTTTGATCGAATCTCCTTTGGTCCAGAAATTATTAAACCTGAATTGCCTTTGGATTTTGAAGTTGCTGGTTTAGATTACAATTTCACCAATTTTGGCAACACTGACACTTCTGTAATAAACAATCCTTATCCGTTGGGCATCAATACATCGGCCCATGCCGGAATTTTGATTAAGAACAATGGTCCGGAATGGTCGGGTTCTTTTATTGAATTGGGCTCGCCAATCAATTTTTCAGCTTCACAAACCTTTAAAATGAAAGTGTTTGCTCCCCAAGTGGGCAGTGTGGTAAAATTGAAATTAGAAAATTTAACTAATGCCGCATTTAATATCGAAGTAGATGCAACAACCACAGTGGCAAACGATTGGCACGAATTGTCCTTTGCTTTCCCTGGAATCAACTCCGCTAATAATTACAAAAGAGTGGTTGTGTTTTTCAATTTTGGGGTAATTGGAACAGGCGAATACTATTTGTTTGATGACATTCGATTGGATTTGCCATTTAGTACGGCAACCCATGAAATGCCATCCCTTGTAGTTTCTCCTAATCCTGCCACAGATCGAATAAACATCAACATGAGCAGTCCAATGCAAAAAATCACGATTTATTCAACACTTGGTCAAGTAGTTCAGGAAGAGTTTGTTTCTAGTACACAAGCTACACTTTCAATTGCAAACCTCAATAACGGACTTTATGTTTTGGTTGTTCAAACACAAGACGGAAAAAGCAGTACTTCTAAGCTAATTAAGGGTTAAATGTTAATTTTATTGAAGTCAAAAAAAGCACGTTTGTTTAACGTGCTTTTTTGTTTTATAGTTTTCTATTAACCATAAACAAAATAAATAAGCGCTTCATGAACTCTTGTATAGCTTGCGCAGCACGAAAACGAAATAGTACACTACAACACTACCACAACATTATATTCGATTCAGAGCCAATCATTAAATATCAAACAGCTGTTAAATATTGTTTATCTATATGAAATTCAATATGTTTTGACTTATTTTGCTGGGAAGTTCTGCAAATGAAAGTTGTATAGTTTTTATATAGCTCTGCTTACTACATCGTTTGCATTCCTGTTGTACATTTGAAAAAATTAAAAATTTAATAAGATGAAAAAAACTTTACAATTAGTTGCTATTTTGTTTTGCTCCTTTGCGGGAATTCAAAATGGAATTTCACAAAATTCAGTTTCTGTTAACGGAGCTGATTTGTGGACGGGCTACGCCAATGTCTTTTTAACTGATGGAACAACGTTTCAGTTTGGAAGTGGTTGGGGATTGGCCGATATGAAATCGGTAGTCAATGCAGGTGCCAACACGGTTACTTTGTATCCAAACTACAACACCTACAATGCCGCTGATCCGTATTGGTCAAATGGTGCAATTGGAAACAAAATATTTGAAGGAAATACCTTTGTAGAAAACAACGCATTTGCAGGTCAAGTGCTAACTTTTACGGGTAACGTAACGAGTAACACTTTAAACTCTGCTTATACAGCGGTTGCCTTTATTAAAGGATTAAATCCTGCAACCGGTTATTCTACCGATGTATTTGTATCTGCCCCTTTAGTGGCCGGTCAACCCTTTAGCATTACTACTGACGCAGCAATCCCAGCTGGTTTAGTTGTGCAATATGGTTTTACTGTCAAAGGTTTGAATGCCAACCCTGCGCAAGAAGCTGCATTAGGTAATGTAGTAGTAGCAGGAAATGCAGTTACTCCTCAGGAGCCTCTTACTGCTGCACCAACACCTACTCGTCCAGCTGCCAATGTAGTTTCGATGTTTAGCAATGCCTACACCAACGTAACAGTAGATACTTGGAGAACCGATTGGTCTAACGCTACCTTAACAGATTTGCAAATTGCAGGAAACGATACCAAAAAATATTCTGCTTTGAGCTTTGTAGGAGTTGAGGCTACTTCAAGCCCGATTAATGCTACTGCAATGACTACTTTTCACTTAGATGCTTGGACACCAAACATGACTGCTTTCCGTGTGAAATTGGTTGATTTTGGTGCTGATGGAGCTTTTGCTGGAGGCGACGACGTAGAACACGAAATCACCTATGTACCTACTTTGAACGGATGGAATAGCTATGAAATTCCATTGGCTGATTTTGGTGGATTAACGACAAGAGGACATATTGCACAATTGATTTTCTCTGGATTGCCCGATGCGGCTGGAGTTATTTATATTGATAACGTATATTTTCACAATGTTCCAACATCAAATCCAAATGAGCCAATGACGGCTGCGCCAACGCCAACTCGTCCGGCTGCTTCTGTGATTTCTATGTTTAGTAATGCCTACACCAATGTTGCTGTAGATACTTGGAGAACAGTATGGTCATCGGCCAACTTAACGGACTTGCAAATTGCAGGCAATGACACTAAAAAATATTCTGCCTTAAATTTCGTGGGAGTTGAAACGGTAAATAGCCAAATCAATGCCACCAACATGCAGTATTTTCACGTGGATGCTTGGACGCCAAACATGACTACTTTCCGAGTGAAGTTGGTTGATTTTGGTGCAAATGGTGTGTACCAAGGAACTCCAAATGATGACACAGAATTCGAGTTATCCTATACACCCGTTTTGAATCAGTGGAACGGTTACGATATTCCCTTGTCTAGTTTTACAGGTTTAACTTCTAGAGCTCACATCGCTCAATTGATTTTCTCAGGAAATCCAGCTGGAGCAGGAACCGTATTTGTTGACAATGTTTATTTCAGTAACACCCCGTTGGCCTCTGCTACATTTAACTTGGCCGATGTAAAAATGTTCCCAAATCCAAGTTCAGATGTGGTTACTATTACAGCGAAAAAAGTAATCGATTCGATTGCTGTTTATTCTGTAATTGGACAAGAAATCAAACAAATCAACCCAAATGCTGATTCAGTTGTTCTTGACATTGCCGATTTACAAGCAGGAATCTATTTAGTAAAAGTGACTGCCGATGGTGCAACTGCTACTTCTAGATTAATTAAAAAATAATTATACCCCAAAATACAGTTGAGTTGATAAAAGCACGTTTAGTATAAGCGTGCTTTTTTTTCTCAACCAGTCTTAGCTAGATGAATTTCATAACAATGAATAAAAGAAACCTCATACATTTTGTGCTGATTGTATGCTTTTTGATGCTTTCAGGCGCATCAATTGCGCAGGAATTACCACCCATTGTAAAGTACAGCCCAACGGCTTACAATGCGGGAAACCAAAATTGGATGATCGCGCAGGGTTCAAATCATTTCTTGTTTTTTGCCAACAACGACGGTCTCTTGGAATACAACGGCTCTAACTGGACCTTGTATCCCACGCCCAACGAAACCATCATGCGTTCGGTAAAAGTAATCGACAAAAAAATCTACACGGGCTGTTACATGGAATTTGGGTATTGGAAACGCCAAGTTAATGGACGATTACAGTATACTTCCTTAAGCAATAAAATAAAATCTAAAATTCTGGATGACGAACAATTCTGGAACATACTTAGTGTGGACCAATGGGTGTTGTTTCAATCCTTGAATCGCATATATATATACGATACCAAGACCGATCGCTTTAAAATTGTGAGCAGTAAATCAATCATTACCAAAGCGTTTAAAACCAATGCGGCCGTTTATTTTCAGTCCATGAACGAAGGCTTATTTGAAATTGAAAATGGCTCGTCCAAGTTAATTTCAAATCATCCGGTACTTCAAAACAACAAAATAAGCAACATCATTGCTACTGACACTGGTTTGTTATTGCTCACGCAATTCAATGGTTTTTACAAACTCACAGGCAACACGCTCACCAAATACCAAACCGAATCGGATGCTGAATTTGCTGCAAATAGCATTTACAGCAGTACCCAATTATCGGATGGGAATTTTGCTATTGGTACAGTTTCTAACGGGATTTATGTGCTAAATAGCTCAGGTAAAATAAAGTACCACATTACCCAAAATAGAGGACTTAGTAACAACACCGCTTTGTCTTTGTTTGAAGATGCGGATAAAAATTTATGGATCGGCTTAGATAATGGCATCAACTGCATCAATTTGCAATCGCCAGTAAAAAGTTTTTCAGATGATACCGGAATATTGGGCACTGTGTATACCTCAAAATTATACCAAGGCAAACTGTACATCGGAACCAATCAAGGATTATTTTGCAAAAACTACAACTCCAACGAACAGTTTCAGTTTATTCCTGGTACAAAAGGGCAGGTGTGGTCCTTGTTTGATTTTGATGGCACTTTGTTTTGCGGGCACGATTCGGGTACTTTTGTAGTAGCAGCCAATTCGGCCAAACTCATTTTTTCTCAGTCTGGAACTTGGAAGTTTGAACCTTTACAGGGCATAAATTCGCTTTTGTTGCAGGGTAATTATTACGGCATTTCGGTTTTGCAAAAAATTAATAACCAATGGGTTTTTCGCAATAAGATAGCTGGGTTTGATTACTCGGCCAAGTATTTTGAACTCACGCCAAAACTCGAAGTATACATCAGCCACGAATACAAAGGGGTGTTTCGAATGCAATTGGAAAAAACATTGCGCAAAGCCACTGCCTTCTATACGTACAAAACGCCAAATAAAAGTAAAAATTCCTGTTTAACCCAGTTTAATAACACCATTTATTACGCCTATAAAGACGGGATTCTAAAGCTCAATCAGCAAACGAAGCAATTCGAAAAAGACAAGCAATTGAGCGCCATTTTTGAAAAAGACGAATTCACATCGGGCAATATGATTGTGGATCAATCCAATAAAATATGGTTGTTTTCTAAGAACTACATTCATTATTTCACGCTCAACAAACTGAGTTACAACCTCAAGCAAAACGCCATTCCTATCCCGTCTTCGCTCACCAATTCGATGTCGGGCTATGAGAACATTTCGCAGTTGTACAATTCGGTTTATCTAATTGGCACCACCGACGGCTATTATACGATCAATATCAACGATTTGAGTTTCAAGAACTACAGTGTTTCAATTGCCAATGTAGCCATTAATCAACTCAACGAAAACAGCATCAATTGTTCCATTTCGGATGAAGGTGATTTTAGCGCCAAAGAAAACAACATCACCTTCAGCTATACTGTTCCCGAATACAACAAGTACATCAATGCCGAATACCAATATGCACTCGAAGGCATACAAGAAGATTGGAGCGAATGGAGTGCAAAACCTACCGTGAATTTTAAAAACTTGGCAGCAGGCGATTATGTATTTCGGGTGCGCGCAAAAATTGCCAATTCCTCCCCAGACAATATTGCCGAGTATAAATTTTCGATTGCAAAACCTTGGTATGCCACCAATTTTGCTGTGATTTTGTATTTGATAATCGCTTTTGTAATTGCCCATTTTATCAACCGAGCCTACCAAAAATTCTACCAAAAACAACGTGAAAAACTCATAGAAGAAAACAACCTATTGCTCGAAATTAAAGAATTAGAAAACGAGCAACAACTCATGAAGTTGCGCAACGAACAGCTTTCGCAGGACGTAGATAACAAGAGCAGGGAATTGGCGGTTTCTACCATGAGTTTAATTAAGAAAAATGAACTGTTGGCGGTGATCAAAGAAGATTTAAAGAAAACCTCAGAAGATGGCAGTCGTAGTGTGAAATCGGTGATTTCGACCATTACCAAAAACATTTCGGAAGAGGATACCTGGAATGTATTTAAAGAGGCGTTTGATACTGCCGATAAAGACTTTTTGAAGAAAGTAAAACTAGCTCACGCATCCCTTACGCCAAATGATTTGCGCCTATGTGCCTATTTGCGTTTAAATTTATCTTCCAAAGAAATTGCCCCCTTATTGAATATATCTGTACGCAGTATTGAGATAAAACGATATCGTTTGCGCAAAAAAATGGAGTTGCCGCACGAGCAAGGATTGGTTGAATACATTTTGTCTATATAAACTTCCGATTTTTAACTATACACTACCACAACAAAATACTGAATAAAAATGAAATTTACCTGATGTAAAGAAGAAGTAGAATAAGCATTATCCTAGTAATAACAAACGATTAAGGTTGTTTTAGTCGTATTGTAGTGGGGATAAAAATAAATTAATATGTGTATGTTTTTTGTTGTGGTTAAATAAGATGAAACCAATACAAACTATACTACTTTTAAAACTCACAAACTAATAAAAACATGAAGTCAAAAATTGTATTGTATTTCGTTTTGCTTACTTCGGCTTTGGGCTACTCCCAAAACTATGATGTGGGCGGAACAGTAAAAGATGCTGAATCTGGTGCAGTAATACCAGGAGTTAATGTGGTTTCCTCTTCGGGAAAATCTGCGAGTACAGATTTAAATGGAACCTATATTTTAAAAGAAATACCAGCAGGTTCAACTGTTGAATTTTCTTATTTAGGCTACAAAGAAACGAGGATTAAGATTTCTAAATCCAACTTAGCGCTAGTTGTAAATCTTAAATCAGATGTACAATCCTTAGAACAAGTAGTGGTGATTGGGTATGGCTCTCAGAAAAAGAAAGACATTACCGGAGCTGTAGGCTTAGTTGACTCTAAAACGATTGATAAATTAAAGCCAATCAAAATAGAGCAGGCCTTAACCGGAACCCTAGCAGGGGTTACCGTAACTTCGCAATCGGGTGCGCCAGGTGCGGGTTTGGATATCCGAATTCGTGGGGTACAAAGTAACTTGGATAACTCTCCTTTATATATTGTAGACGGTAATATTTCTGATCCAAGTATCTTAAATCCGAGCGACATTGAGTCTATCACGGTGCTGAAGGATGCCCAAGCAGCTATCTACGGAGTTCGTGGAGCCAACGGGGTAGTAATCATCAAAACCAAAATGGGTAAACGCAACTCCAAAACAGTTTTCAGTTACAATTCCTATACGGGCTTACAAAGCACAACCAAAAAACTATCCTTATTAAATGCAACCGAATATGCTTTATTATTGAATGAAAGTTATGCAAATGGGGGTAAACCATTACCATATACAAATGTTTCGAATTTGGGTACAGGAACTGATTGGCAAAATGAAGTGTTTGATTCAGAAGTATTAATATTGAGTAATGACATAAGTGTTTCTGGAGGTTCAGAGAAAATTAATTTTGCCCTAAGCGGATCTGATTTAAAACAAAGCGGTATTGTTGGCGCTGATAAATCTGGTTTTAAACGCAATACTGTCATGTTGTCTTTGAATGCCGACTTAAATGAAAAGTTAAAATTACAAACAAGTATTAATTATGTATATATAAACCGTAAATCATTGAATGAAAATGGATTAGGTTCGGTATTGTTTAATGCAGTAAATACCCCTGCAA
Organism: Flavobacterium sp.; assembly: GCA_026390995.1. Classification (GTDB taxonomy): domain Bacteria; phylum Bacteroidota; class Bacteroidia; order Flavobacteriales; family Flavobacteriaceae; genus Flavobacterium. Next base: position 40,851 of record JAPLEX010000046.1, on the reverse strand, counting down.
CCTTAACGCCAAGAGATAGTAACGGCAATTTCACCTTAGTGCCGAGTACCCCAGGTTTTGGTATTGAAGTAATTAATCCATTGGCGCAAATTGACAATACTTTTAATGATTACAACGGAAAACGCATCAGCGGTGTAGCAACATTAGATTATGCCTTTTTATTTTATTTTAATTTAACTACACGCGTGGGAGCGAACACCTACAACGCAGAGGGTAAAACATTTAATAAAAAGGTTAGTTATGGCGGAAAGGTATTTGACGTTACGCGCAGTTCGGTAAACCAGAATGCGATTAATGACAATAGTTATGTAATGGATATGTACCTTACTTATAAAAAGACATTGTTAGATAATCATAACATTACAGCTGTTTTGGGTACTTCAAATTCCAAAGTTTGGGGGAATGGTTTGTTTGCTACAGGCTATGATATTCCTTATAATTCTTGGGAATATGCCGATATTAGTTTAGCTACTGGTGCATCCACTACACGCGATGTCGGGTCTTATACGTATGACGACCGATTGAATTCTTATTTTTTGCGTATGCAATACGATTACAACGGAAAATATTTATTCTCGGGGATGATGCGACGTGATTCGTCAACAAAATTTGGACCTGAAAATGCAGTTGCCTATTTTCCTTCAGCAACTGCTGGTTGGGTGGCATCAAAAGAAGGATTTATGGATGATCTGAAAGCCATCAACTTCATGAAAGTACGCGCCAGTTATGGGGTATTAGGAAATGATAAGATTCCTTCTAACGGTTATGTAGGTTATTTAAATGGTGAAGGTGTATATGTTTTTGACGATACTATTACAGCTGGGGTTGCGATTGGCGCCCTATTGATGCGGGTATTGATTTAAAATTCTTTAGTAATAAATTGGAGGTGACTTATGATTATTTTGTAGAATCACGTGAAGATTTATTGATAGCCGGTCTGCCGGTATCAGGAATAACCGGTGTAGCTGGTCCGGGGGGCTATCCACCCACAGTAAATGCAGGTTCTACCCGCAACATTGGACACGAATTGTCCTTGGGTTGGAACCAAAAAATTGGCAATGATTTCTCATTCAATGTAAATTATAATATCACCACGATTGCCAACATGGTAACCAAAGTAAATGATGGCACTGGTATTTTACAAAGCGGATCCTTTGGTATAGGTCAACAACCTATTGCTCGCATGGAAAAAGGCTATTCTATTGGGTATTTCTATGGTTTGCAAACCGATGGCATCTTTCAGAACCAAGCCGAAGTCGATGCACACCCTACACAAATTGCGTTGGGCGCAGCAGCGCAGCCTGGAGATATTCGATTTAAAGATCTAAACGGTGATGGGGTAATCAACCTCAATGACCGCACCAAAGTGGGAAGTCCATTGCCTGATTATACCATGGGTTTCAATGTGAGCATGAACTACAAAAATATTGATTTAGCTGTTTATTCTTATGCCTCAATCGGGAATGAGATGGTTCGTAATTATGAGCGTTCCATGTCTGATTTAAATAAAATGAATTATGTGTTGGGCAGATGGACGGGTGAAGGCACCAGCAATTCTGTCCCGCGTGTAACCACCGAAGCGACGACCAATAATTTATTTTCTGATTATTTTGTTGAAGACGCTTCGTTCTTTAGAATCCAAAATATTCAATTGGGATATACTTTTGCCAACAGCTTGTCACAAAAAGTAGGCATTACCAAATTGCGTTTGTATTCGAGTGTAAACAATCCGTTTACGTTTACCAAATACCGTGGATTTGACCCAACAGGTTCAAATGGAGCGGCTATTGGCGGCGGAATTGACTATGGATTTTACCCCTCTCCTAAAATTTTTATTTTGGGACTTAACCTTAACTTTTAATCTACAACACGATGAAAAAATATAGCTTATATACTTTATTATTACTAGCCGTAGCTGCTAGTACGGTGTCTTGTTCGGATGAATTTGTTGATCGAAAAGCACCTTATTCACTTGATTCCGAAAATTATTTCAACTCAGAATCCGATTACAACCAAGCCTTGATTGGTGCCTATGACATGTTGCATTCTACCTATTTGAATGTCATGATGGGGGAAATTGCTTCTGACAACACCGCTTCTGGTGGTGAAAGCGCCATCGACGTAATTGGAATTCAACAAATTGATGACATGATTCATACGCAAGCCAATCCACAACTTAAAAATTTATGGGATTGGATGTTTGCAGGAGTGCAACGTTGCAACTACATATTGGAGTTTAAAGACAAAACGGATTTTACCAACAAACCACAAGTAATAGCCGAAACTCGTTTCTTACGTGCCTATTACCACTTTGAATTGGTAAAATGGTTTGGAGGGATTCCGTTAAACGGTGATAAACGATTTTCAGTTGATGATGTAACCCGTGTACCAAGATCATCGGTGCAAGAGGTTTATGCCAGCATCGAAGCTGATTTGCAATATGCGGTGGCCAATTTAAAAACCAAAGCTGAAAATCCTGTTAAGGGGAGAGCAACCAAAGGTGCTGCACAGGCCTTGTTGGGTAAAGTCTATTTATACCAAGATAAATACGTTAATGCCTCAAATGTATTTGAAGATTTAATTTCAACAGCAAGTTATAGTTTAGAATCCAATTACAACTCAATTTTTAAATTAGCCGGTGAAAATAATAATGAGTCTGTTTTTGAAGTGCAATACTCAGGAGAAGAAGGAGCAAGTTTTGATTGCCTCCAGTGCAGTGAAGGTAATGTAGCGGTTGGATTCAATGGCGTACGAAATATTACTGGAAATGAATTTGAATCTGGATATAGTTTTAATGTTCCGCGTCAAGAGGTAGTCGATGCCTTTGAGATTGGAGATCGTCGAAAAGATGTGGCTATTTTAGACATCGTTGCTTATGCTGCAGCCAACAGTATTTCTTATGGGGTGGGGTATAAACATACAGGCTATTTTAATCGCAAGTATATTCCTCGTAAAGGCGAGGATCCCAATTATGGCGATCAAAATTTAACTAACTCTAATAATTACCGTGCGATTCGTTATGCCGATGTCTTGTTAATGGCAGCAGAAGCCTTTAATCGCGGTGGAATTGATGATACCAAAGCCAGAAATTACTTGAACGAAGTGCGCCGCAGAGCCTTTGGTGATAACAATCACGATGCACCAACTGTTTCGGGAGTTAATTTAACCGAACTAATTTTAGCCGAACGCCGTGTAGAATTAGTGGGTGAGGGACATCGTTTTTTTGATTTGGTGCGCACCGGAAAAGCTGCTGCTGAAATTGAAGGCTTTACATCAGGTAAAAATGAATTGTTTCCGATACCCATAGAGGAAATTCAATTTTCTAACGGCAATTGGCAACAAAACCCAGGTTATAATTAATTCATAGTTACCAGTATAACTATATAAAATACAGAAAAATGAAAAAAATATTCATCGCATTAGTTTTCCTAAGTTTGCTTACCAATTGTACGCCAACCGATAAGGACATCGATTTAACAGCCATTGGCGCTCCCGAAAATATTTCGGCCCTAATAACCATAGCCCAAGACAATTCCGGTAAAGTTACTTTTACGCCAAGAGGCCAAGGCGTTTCCCAATATGAAGTGTTTTTTGGCGATACTACTACTGAACCTGCGATAGTAAATCCGGGGCAATCTATCACGCATACATATGCTTCAGAAGGCAATTTTATAGTAAAAATTATCGGTATTTCACTAAATGGAAAAAGAACAGAAGTTACTCAAGAATTAAGCATCTCCTTTTTGCCACCAATTAATTTAGTTGCCTCTATTGTTAAAAACGACCTAACCGTAACGGTTACTGCTACGGCTGATTTGGAAACGTTTTTTGAAGTGTATTTTGGTGATGTGAGCAATGAAGTTCCCGTTTTGTTTAACGAAGGTGAAACCATTTCACATGATTACACGGCCTTGGGTAACTACGTAGTGAAAGTGGTCGCCAAAAATGGAGGAACAGTTTCAATAGAGTATACGGAAAATGTTCCGATTACCAGTGCTTCTCCAATAAGTGCAGCGCCCACACCTATATTTGCACAGTCAAATGTAATTTCCTTGTTTTCTGGTGCCTATACCAATGTACCAGTAGATACATGGAGAACTCCGTGGTCGCTTGCAACATTGACTGATGTGAATATTTCGGGTAATGCTACCAAAAAATACTCATCTTTAAATTTTGTTGGTATAGAAACAATTGCAAATCAAATTAACATAAGCACTATGACCCATTTTCATGTGGATTATTGGACGCCAAACATGACCGCTTTTCGTATAAAGCTAGTTGATTTTGGTGCAAATGGAGTATATCAAGGAACACCAAATGATGATAAAGAACATGAACTATCATTTGTTCCCTCACAAAATGGTTGGAATTCCTTAGACATACCACTTTCAGATTTTATAGGTTTAACAACAAGAAACCATATTGCACAACTCATTTTTTCGGGAAACCCAGCTGGTTTGGGTACAGTTTATATCGATAATATTTACTTTCACAATTAACATTATTAAAATGAAACAATTTTTAAAATTCTTTTGTCCCATATTTTTCTCTCTTGTCTTAACTAATTGTCAAGAAAGTGATTTGGGTTTTGGAGACATTACTTCACCAACTAATTTGGAAGTAGCTGTTGTTGTTCAAGGTCAAGATGCCGCAAATCCAAACGGTGATGGATCTGGTTTAGTTACCTTTACTGCTAGTGCCGATAATGCAATTTCGTACAAATATGTCTTTAGTGATGGTTCCGAAAAAAACCAACCCAGTGGGATTTTTCAAAAACGATTTACAAAACCAGGATTGAATACCTATACGGTAACAGTTATGGCTTCGGGTCGTGGGGGAGTTACGACAAACACAACTGTAGAAGTTACGGTTATGTTTAATTTTACCGACGATGAAGCGGTAGATTTTCTTACTGATGGAACTTCTAAAACATGGTATTGGTCGGCTTCAGAACTTGGATTTTTAAGTGTTGGATTAAACAGTACAGACAACTCAACAAATTTTTATCCAAACTTCTATCAGACACCAGCTTGGGAACAAGTTAGAGATTGCTTGTTTGACGATGAGTTAATATTTACTAAAACAGGTACATCATTAACATATGAATTAAGAAACAATGGTGAATCGTTAATAAATCGAGAGTTTTTAAGCATTGTAGGACAAGCCAATAGCCATCAGTATGTTGATGATTGTTATTCGTATTCTGCCCCTGACGTTACGGGTGTAAAAAATGTGACACTCACACCTTCCGAATCATTGGCAAATCCTGCCGAAAAAAGAGGTACGGTAATGACATTTTCTGATGGTGGATTTATGGGTTTTTATGTAGGCCAAAGTTCCTATGAAATCATGTCGATAACTCCATCACGTATGGTGGTTCGTACGGTACAAGAGGCGTTTACCCCTTCGGGTGAGCCACTTTCAACAGCATGGTACCATATATTTACGACTATTAAACCTGTTCAAGATAATACAGATTATACAAACTTACGTTTTGCAGATGAGTTCAATACTGATGGCGCACCTGATCCTACCAAATGGAGTTACGATCTAGGAGCTGGAGGATGGGGTAATGATGAAGCTCAAACCTACACAAATAATGCGGCCAATTCAATCGTGTCAAACGGTACACTGAAAATTACAGCCAAAAGAAATGGTAGTTCAAATTACACCTCTGCTCGCCTAAAATCGGAGAATAAATTTGAATTTACCTATGGTAAAGTAGAGTGTAGGGCAAAACTACCAGTTGGCGCCGGGACTTGGCCTGCTATTTGGTTGTTGGGACAAAACTATGCAACCAATACTTGGCCAGCTTGTGGGGAGATTGATATCATGGAACACCGTGGCTACGATCCCAACCGAATTCATGGTTCGTTGCATTATCCAGGCCGTTTTGGCGGGAATGCCAATACAAATACCACGTTAATTAACAATGCAGCGTCTCAATTTCATGATTACAAAGTAATTTGGACGCCTTCGTCAATTAGATTTTTTGTTGATAATGTATTGTTTCACTCTTTTGCTAATAGTGGATCGGTGCCATTTAACAGTGATTTCTTTTTGATCCTGAATGTGGCGATGGGTGGAACCTTTGGCGGATCAATTGATCCTAATTTCAGTGAAGCTGCTATGGAAATAGATTATATTAGAGTTTATCAACAATAGCGAATAATTAAATAAATAGTTTTACTCATTGTTGTTGTAACAAAAACCAAATGATTAAAAAAATTGTAAGTATAGTATCGTTTGCCGTGCTTGTGTTCTGGGGGTGTAGTGCGCCTAAATCAGTTGCCGAAAACAACCTAAAAGTCAAGTCCAGTCTAGACACTCAAGTTGATTCGTTACTTCGGCTCATGACTTTAGAGGAGAAAATAGGTCAATTAAATCAATACAATGGTTTTTGGGATTTAACAGGTCCTACTCCATCAGAAGGTCAAGCGGCATTAAAACTCGATCATCTGAAAAAAGGCTGGGTGGGTTCTATGCTCAACATCAAAGGTGCCGAAAATGTGCGCAAAATTCAGCAAATGGCGGTTGAAGGATCACGATTACACATTCCGCTATTATTTGGTTTTGACATTATTCACGGATACAAAACCATAAGCCCAATTCCATTAGCCGAAGCGGCAAGTTGGGATTTGCAGGCCATTCAAAAATCGGCGGCTATTGCAGCCGAAGAAGCAGCTGCTGTGGGTATCAATTGGACGTTTGCACCAATGGTTGATATTGCTCGTGATCCTCGATGGGGAAGAGTGATGGAAGGCGCTGGTGAAGATCCGTATCTGGGCAGTAAAATTGCCGAAGCTCGTGTACACGGGTTTCAAGGGGATAATTTTAATTCTAATAAAACTATTTTGGCTTGTGCTAAACATTTTGCAGGCTACGGTTTTGCAGAAGCAGGCAGAGATTACAATACGGTTGATGTTTCTGAAACCGTGTTGCAAAATATAATTTTTCCTCCATTTAAAGCAGCAGTTGACGCGGGTGCCAGAACCTTTATGAATTCCTTCAATGAGTTGAATGGTATTCCAGCTACTGCTAGTAAATATTTGCAACGCGACATTTTGAAAGGCGACTGGAATTTCAAAGGCATGGTGGTTTCAGACTGGGGCTCGGTGCGTGAAATGATTTTGCATGGCTATGTGGCCAACGAAAAAGAAGCGGCTTTAGCTGCCATTCAAGGGGGTTCAGACATGGACATGGAGTCTTACATTTATGTGGCCGAATTGGCGCAATTGGTTCGCGAAGGTAAAGTGCAAGAATCACTAATAGACGATGCTGCTTCGCGTATACTCCGATTAAAATTTGAGATGGGTTTATTTGCAAATCCTTATAAATACTGCGACGAAGCCTATGAGAAAGCTACAGTTGGTAAACCTGCATTTCAAGAAGGCGTATTGGATGTAGCCAAAAAATCGATCGTGTTATTAAAAAATGACAAAGACATTTTGCCTTTGCCCAAAACAGGCAAACGAATTGCTGTAATTGGCGCCTTAGCCAATGATAAAACCAGCCCATTAGGAAGCTGGCGAATCGCTGCCGATGAAAATACTGCTGTATCCGTCTTAGAAGGATTAAAAGCTATTCCAGGCAACCAAATTGCCTATGCCAAAGGTGCAGAGGTGGCGTATGGTAAAATTGAATTTGGTTCAGAAACTCAAATTAATGAAACCGACACTGCGGGTTTTGCTGAAGCAATTGCCTTGGCCAAACAGTCTGATGTGGTAATCATGGTTTTGGGTGAACACGGTTTGCAAACAGGTGAAGGTCGTTCTAGAACTAAACTGGATCTGCCCGGTGTACAACAAGCCTTATTAGAAGCGGTATTTCAAGTAAATCCAAATATAGTTTTAGTATTACAAAATGGTCGTCCATTAGTAATTCCTTGGGCAGCCGAACATATTCCTGCTATCGTTGAAGCCTGGCATTTGGGTACCCAAAGCGGGAATGCCATTGCCCAAGTTTTGTATGGCGATTACAACCCAAGCGGAAAATTACCGATGACGTTCCCTAGAAGTGAAGGCCAAATTCCTTTGTATTATGCGCGAAAAAACACCGGAAGACCGTCTACAAACGATCCAAGCAGTGTGTTTTGGTCCCATTATATAGACGAGAAAAACAGTCCGCAATTCCCATTTGGGTTTGGGTTGAGCTATGCTAAATTTGAGTATTCTCCAGTAGAATTAAGTTCAAATTCAATGAACAAAGCGGGTTCGATTCGGGTTACGCTAACCCTAAAAAATAGCAGTTCAAGAGCAGGGAAAGAGGTCGTACAATTGTACATTCAAGATCTAGTAGGAAGCACCACTCGCCCCACAAAAGAACTAAAAGGCTTCCAATTGATAGAATTGCAGCCCAATGAAAGTAAGCAAGTTACCTTTACTCTAGACGAAAAAATGTTGCAATTTTTTACAGCCAACAGAAAATGGGAGGCCGAAGCGGGCGAATTTAAGGTGTACATCGGAACAAATTCGGCAGAGACACAAGAAGCATCCTTTCAGTATCAAAACTAATGAGGAAAAATATATTTTTACTGCTCTTAATGTGTGGCGTAGGATCTCATACGTATGCACAAACCCAAAAACATACACTGGTATGGGAAGAAAATTTTTCGTCCCAACTGCTTAACGAAAACGATTGGAATTTTGAATTAGGAAACGGTTGCCCAAATTTATGTGGTTGGGGAAACGAGGAGCGCCAAGAATACACCAAAACCAACCACACAATCGAAGACGGAAAGCTCATCATTACCGCGCGTAAAGACGGAGATCGTTACACTTCTACACGCATTACTACCGCAGGCAAAAAAGAATTTCAATACGGACGAATCGAAGCCCGCGCCAAATTGCCTATCGGGCAAGGAATTTGGCCAGCTTTTTGGATGTTGGGATCAAATATCAAACAAGTGGGTTGGCCCAAATGCGGGGAAATTGATATTTTAGAATTCATCGGGAAAGCGCCTCATCAGGTTTTTACATCGATACACACACAAGAAAGTCACGGGGAAACTATCAATACCATGAAAACCCTTTTTCCTACTATAGAAGAGGGATTTCATGTCTATGCCATCGAGTGGGATGTTAATCAAATTGCTTTTTCTGTAGACAACCAACAAGTATATGTCTACAAGCCAACCAGTCAAAATGAAAATAATTGGCCTTTTGCTCAGCCATTTTATGTGATTGTTAATATGGCTATTGGTGGTAAATTTGGCGGTCCTGAAGTTGATGACGCTATTTTTCCTCAACAGTTTGCCATTGATTACATCAAAATATACCAATAATTCCGTTCAAAAAGCACTCTTCAATTATTTCTTAATGACATATGTTTAATTAATTTGTTAAAATACTAACATAATATTATACAAATATGTTAAAAATGTAAAATATATTTAATAATTACAAGATTGTTTGGATATTTCCTTTGTAATGCATTATTTTTGACTCAATAATTCTAAACACCCATTTGCCTATACCCGAAAATTACTTTTACACCGATTTAATTCGTATTTAATTAATCTTAAAAAGTAATTGTATGGCTAATGTTCCCACCCCAGATGCATTATTGGTTAAAAACTATATAGCAGGCGACGAAAACGCCTTGGCTGTATTAATTAACCGTCACCAGTCAAAATTGTATGGTTTTATTTATTCGAAAGTAGGCGATCGAGATTTAACCGACGATATTTTTCAAGACACCTTTATCAAGGTGATTAAAACTCTAAAATCTAATTCCTATAACGAAGAAGGTAAATTTTTACCTTGGGTAATGCGTATTGCTCATAATTTAATAATTGATCATTTTCGCAGAAACAAAAAAATGCCATTGTTTCGTGAAACCGAAGAGTTTTCTATTTTTTCGATTATGTCTGATCAGTCCTTAACGATAGAAAATCAACTGATAACCGAGCAAGTAGAACAAGACTTGAAACGCATCATCCAAGAATTACCCGCAGACCAACGCGAAGTAGTGTTGATGCGCATGTACCAAGATTTGAGCTTCAAAGAAATCGCCGAATTAACAGGCGTGAGTATCAATACGGCGCTAGGTAGAATGCGTTATGCGTTGCTCAATATGCGTAAAGTAATTGATAAACATCAAATTATTTTAACGAATTGATACTATAAAGTAAAATTTGTCGTTGTAGTACTATATAATTTTAAAATTAGTCTATGGCGAAAATTTACTCTAAAGAAATGCGTGCAGCAATCCCTATGAAACCCAAAAAAGAAACAATTTCTTTTTTATTAAACTACTCCAAAGCACTTCGCTTTTTCCAAGTTGGTAAACATAGCTTCGAATTGATTGCAAACTAACGTAATACATCCCGGTTTTTATCGGGATGTTTTTTTATGATAGGCTTGCAACACCGATTTTCTTCCAATGGTTTGGGTAATGAGATCTTTGCTCAAATCCCAACCTCGCGCTTGGCAATATTCACGGCCGTACCAGATTATTTGTAAGTGCAATTCGTTCCATAAGGCTTCTGGAAACAAGCGCTTGGCATCTTTCTCTGTTCGTACCACTGAGCTTCCGTTACTGAAATTCCAACGATACAAAAGTCGGTGAATATGCGTGTCTACCGGAAAAGCCGCAACACCAAAAGCCTGAGACATCACTACGCTAGCCGTTTTATGTCCCACAGCCGGAAGAGCTTCTAGGTCTTCAAAGTTGGCTGGAACTTTCCCGTCGTGTTTGTCGATTAAAATATGAGAAAGACCATAAATCCCTTTTGATTTCATGGGCGATAAGCCACAAGGACGAATGATATTTTGGATTTCTTCGACACTCAATTTAATCATGTCATACGGATTATCGGCTTTGGCAAAAAGCAAAGGAGTAATCTGATTTACCCGTACATCGGTGCATTGTGCGCTCAGTAAAACGGCAATCAATAGGGTGTAAGGATCTTTGTGATCCAAGGGAATTGGGATAGTAGGGTAATGGGCTTTTAACGTATTTATAACAAATGTTATCCGTTCGGCTTTGGTCATTTTTGTATTTTTATCTCCGTAAAATTAAGCATTTACGCACAATTTAACCACATCATATACTATGACAACACTAAAAAAAGGAGACCAGGCGCCACAATTTTCAGCTTTAGATCAAGACGGAAAGGGCCATACTTTGGCCAATTATGCAGGAAAAAAATTAGTAGTATTTTTTTATCCCAAAGCCAATACGCCCGGATGTACTGCTGAAGCCTGCGATTTGCGTGACAACTTTGCGCGATTTGAAGCCAATAATTATGCCTTATTGGGCGTGAGCGCTGACAATGCCAAAGCACAAGCTAATTTTAGAAACAAATTCGAATTTCCTTTTCCGTTATTGGCCGACGAAAACAAAGCCGTCATTGAAGCCTTTGGCGTTTGGGGACCTAAAAAATTCATGGGTAAAGAATACGATGGCATTCACCGCACTACTTTTGTAATTGATGAACAAGGAGTGATTGACGAAGTAATTACCGAGGTGAAAACCAAAACACATGCCAGTCAGATATTAAAATAACAATAAAAAAGCCAAGTAGTTCACTTGGCTTTTTTTATACAGTTGATACTAATTAGGATTTAAAATTAACTGGATCGCCAAATAAGCGATCTTCTTTAATTAGTTCTGCTATACCAGAAGGCAACATGCTTTCCCAGCCACTTTGTCCTTTTCCGATCATTTTTAATACCTCGCGGGACACAATTTTTAAGTTGTCATTGTCGTAATCTTGAATATCCACTACTTTTCCGTTGAATTTAAAGAACTTATACAGCTCTTTCATGCGTGGATGAACTTTTAGGTTTTCGGAATTAATTATCGTTACGCCATCGTCTCCTAGCATGGGGTATAAAAACACTTTTAAATCGCGGTAAAATAATTTTCCGAAGGCTTCTAATATTCCGCCACTTAAATGACGGTAGTATTTTTCGTCAAAAATATCAACCAAGTTATTTACTCCCATAGCCAATCCCATTCGTGCTTTGGTGTAATTCGAAAAGTATTCTACCACTTTGTAGTATTCTTGGAAATTCGAGATCATTACCGTTTGCCCTAATGAGCAAAGTAAATTGGCACGGTCAATAAAATCTCTTTCGTCAATTTCGCCCTCAGAACGCAAGTTTGACAAAGTGATTTCAACAATAACCAAGGTATTGTCTTTATCAACCTTGTTTTCTTCCAAGAACATTTTGTGCGCATTTTTATACATGTCCATGTTGACCAAAGTCACCGGACGAAAACTTCCACGCAGGGTTAATATGTTTTTTTTGTATAAAATAGACGCTGGCAAAATGTTTTGGCCTTCGGGATTAAACATCACCGCATCAGTCATGCCATTTTTCACCAATTGCAAACTCATTAATCGATTGTCCACCTCAGCAAAACGAGGACCAGAGAAGTTTATCGTATCAATTTCCAGTTGGTCTTTGTCGAGGTGATCATACAAATACCGCAACATTTTTTTGGGAGCGTTGTATTTGTAATAGGCGCCATAAATAAGGTTTACACCTAGTATCCCTAAGGTTTCTTGTTGCAGTTTTGCATCGGTTTCCTTGAAGCGAATGTGTAAAATAATTTCGTTATAGCCTTCTTCGGGGTCAATTTGGTATTTAATACCTACCCAACCATGGCCTTTAAATTGTTTGGCAAAATCAATTGTCGCTACCGTATTGGCATAACTGAAAAACATTTTATTGGGGTGTTTTTCTCGGCTCAAGCGACTCTCAATCAAATCAACTTCGTGGGTAAGCATTTTTTTAAGCCGGCTTTCGGTTACGTAGCGGCCATCACCTTCTATGCCGTAAATCGCATCACTAAAGTCTTTGTCATAGGCCGACATCGCTTTGGCTATCGTACCAGATGAGCCTCCTGATCTAAAAAAATGACGAACAGTTTCTTGGCCTGCGCCAATCTCGGCAAATGTTCCGTAGATGTTTTCGTTGAGATTGATGCGGAGCGCCTTGTCTTTTATCGAAGGAATTTGTTCGATTACTTTGTCGCCTTTTAAAATTATTTCAGTTCCCATTTTTATTTTTAGTAAATCTGCCGCAAAGTTAACAAAATAGCGAGTTGCTTAAAGCGAATTAATACTATTTTTGTGAAAAATATTACAGGTGAACGTCTACTTTTTAGGTACTGGTACTTCCCAAGGAATTCCCGTAATTGGGAGTACACATCCTGTATCGCTTAGCACCGATTCAAAAGATAAACGGCTGCGTGTTTCGGTATGGATTCATTGGGATTCGTATTCGTATGTCATTGATTGTGGGCCGGATTTTCGGCAACAAATGCTGGTTTCCAAATGCCCAAGCTTAAACGGGATTTTATACACTCACGAGCATTCAGACCACACCGCTGGCCTTGATGACATTCGTCCCTTTAGTTTTAAAACCAGTGGTGTGCCTATTTATGCACACCCCAGGGTTTTGGCCAATTTGGCTCGCCGATTTGATTATATTTTTGAAACCGTAGACAAGTACCCCGGAGCACCTTCTGTAATTCCGCACGCCGTTCAACCCCATATTCCCTTTGCAGTAGGCAACAAAATTGCTATTCCCATAAACGCTGATCATGCCGGCTTACAAGTATACGGCTATCGCATAGATGATTTTGCGTACCTCACCGATGTTAAAACCATTGAGGTAGAAGAACTAGCCAAGCTTAAAGGGCTTGCTGTATTGGTAGTGAATTGCTTGCGTGAAGAACCGCATCATTCGCACTTTAATTTGGCCGAAGTCATGCAATTTATTGCGTTACTTGAACCCCAAAAAACCTACCTCACGCACATTAGCCATGCGTTTGGTTTTCACGATGCGATACAACAAAAGTCATTCTTATTGTACAGTTGTATTTTTTCGGTTTTAATCAGTTTGCTCACTTATATGTATTATTCCAAGCAAATGGAATCTGCACAAAAGCAATTCGATAAATCAGCCAAAATTGCAAAAGACAGCCTTAGTTTGCTAAAAACGGAACTGGCCGATGCCAATTATTTTTCATTAGCACACAACGACAATGCCCAAAACTATTTTGAGGGCACGCAAAACGAAAAGTTCATTGCCTACGAGAAACTAATTCCGTATGTCACCGAAAAATTATTTGATTTAAATCAAGATCCCAAAGGAAATCCCTACACCGGACAAGACCAAATAGGCGCCCAAAAATTCATTATCAATAAGGTGAAAATTTTGAACCACCGTTGGATTATTGCCGATTACAACGATGGACAGTATTGGGGAGAAGTGTTGCTCAAGTATTTTGTGAACGAAGACGAAAGCATTTCGTTTGAAATAATTCAATCGGTACTCTACCAAAAATAAGATGAAAAAGTTTGCCCTTTTGCTCAGCCTATGGCTAATTTGGTCTTGCAATCAAAAAGCCGAAACCGTAGCACCTGAAACAATTGAAACAAAAACGGTCGCTCCAAAAGCTGTTGGATCGGATGAAGATTCCCACGGTTGTAAAACATCTGCTGGCTATACCTGGTCGGCGCTCCGTGAGGAATGTGTGCGCATTTTTGAAGTGGGTATGCGATTAGTTTTATTCACCTTGCTCGAAAAACAACCGCTCATCCTGACACAACTGTCAACAGGGAAATATACCAATGGAGATTGGGAGTTGATTATTTCAGAAAAATGGGTCCTACAAAACAAGGGCAAAATTGTGTTTAAACAACCTTAGTTTGTTGCAGCCAATTAGTTAAATCATAAAAATTTTGGGGCGAAACTCCGTGACCGATGGGGTATTCTTTAAATTGAACTCGCACACCCAAATTCGTTAAAATTTCCGGAGATTTACGTGCCCATTCTACTGGAATTACTTGGTCAACGGTGCCATGTGAGGCATAGATTTGTAGGTTTGCTAACTTGTTTTTTTCAAAACCTTCAGCGGCAATTTCGGTATTCAAATAGCCGCTCAACGCCGCCACACGCTGAATGCGATCCGGATAGGATAGGGCAATGGCGTAACTCAATATCGCGCCCTGACTAAAACCGATTAATGCAACTGCTTGGGCATCGATAGGATATTTTCTTTGAAGTTCATCTAGAGTTGTTAAGACTAGATTTCGAGAACTCCGCGCTTGGTCTAAATCAGAAAATTTACTCGCATCAGCATCAAAGTTGATGGCATACCAAGCATAACTGCCATACTGCAAATCGAATGGGGCTTGTAAGGAGATTACATAATATTCGTCGGGAAGTTCCGTGGCAAACGAAAACAAATCAGCTTCGTTACTGCCGTAACCGTGCAACAACAAGAGCAACGGATTTTTCTCTAAAACTTGCTTGGGTGGCCGAACTAAATAAGTAGAAATACCAGTCATTAACTAATCGATTTAAAGGCCGACTGGAACAGTTTACCCAGTAAAGGAATTGGAGTTGTTTCGCCCTTAATCGCACTAAAAATACCATATCCCCAAAGTACCGAAACGAATATCCACATGGCCGAACTAATCATGTAGTTATCAAAATTACTCACCAATAAGCCCAAGGAAATAAAGGTAACCGAAAGCCCTAGTGCTTTTGCCTTCTTCTATTGAGTTATTCATTAGATATGCATTATGCCTTGGTTGATTATTCCGTATACTGTTCCTTTCATGGCATGTCCAATAAAAGCTGAATTTTTTGATTTTGATAGGATGTGTTCCTTTCCAAAAACCCATTCTCCTTCCGGGTTAAACATGGTGAGCTCTGCTCGGGCACCAACTTCTATTGGAGAGGAAGCTAACCCAAATATATTTTTTCCGGCGGTAAGTTTTTCTAGAATCACGGGTAAAGGCAACACCGTTTGTAAGGCTGCAAATGCAGTTTCTAAACCTATAGTTCCGTCTTTGGCCAGATCAAATTCTACATTTTTATGTTCGATGTCAATGGGATTATGGTCGCTGGTAATGCAGTCAATACTGCCATTCAATACACCCTCAATCAAGGCCAATCGATCGGCTTCTGAGCGTAAGGGTGGACTCAGCTTAAAGCGGCTGTCAAACTGTTCCAAGCAGCTGTCATTTAAGATTAATTGATGCACCGCAACACTGCAACTTACGCGTATGCCTTTGGCTTTGGCTTCTTTAATTAATTGTACAGATTTGGCTGAGGATAGTGTAGGAATATGAATTTTACCACCGCTGTATTCGGCAATAAATAAGGCACGGGCGACTTGGATGTCTTCGGCCAAATTGGGAATTCCTTTCAATCCCAAACGTGTGGCGTGCATGCCTTCGTTGGCAATACCTTGGCCTTTTAAATGAGGGTCTTGACAAAACAATAACAATAAACCATCAAAATCTTGTAGGTATTGCATCCCAATTTTTAGGATATTGGCATTGTCAATATTTTTTGCATAATCGCCAAAGGCAATCGCTCCGGCGTTTTTCATGTCAAATAATTCGGCCATGTCTTTGCCTAAACTATCTTTGGTAAAGGCACCGATGGGATGCAAAGCGGTTGCTTGGGCTTGGGCTTTGTTTTTTACCAACTGAATTTGTGCTTGGTTGTCGAGCACGGGAAAAGTATTGGGTTGTAAGGCGATGGCGGTAAATCCGCTTTTGGCCGCCACATGAAGTCCATTAAAAATGGTTTCACGATCTTCAAATCCGGGTTCTCCCAGGGAAACGCTGCTGTCAAACCAACCTTGTGAAAGGTGTAAATTGTCTAATTCTACCAAGTTAATATTGGCATCTCCGGCAATCGAGGGTGCGATTTGCGTGATGGTGCCGTTGGTGATTTCTACATCTACTTTTTGTTGGAAAAACGAACTACTTGGGTCAACAATACGGGCGTTTTTTAGTACAGTTTTCATGATACAAATTTTTGAATAAACACTTCAAGAAGCACAAATAACAAGGCCAAAAGTACAAACCATTTGGCTAATTCCGATTCGTTTGCGTTTGATTTCCATGAATCAAGCACCGATTCAATGGAGTCGGCTTGTTCTAATTGGGCGAGCGACAAGGAAGTAGCTGAAGCATCACTCTCGCTTCGCGTATAATTAAAGCTGATATTTTCTATTTTTTCTGTGCGATTGTAGATCTCAAAATTCCCTGCCTGTGCAGGGTAGTCGGCACAATTTAATTTTATTTTTCGGCCTTGTAGCTGTTGAATTGGAATAAATTGTGTTGATTTATTTTTTATGGTCAACAACTCTTCTGATCCCAATTCTGCCTCGACCAATACCTGGTCGGCCTCGCCAATGGTGTAATAGGCTTGGGCTGTTTTTTGATGCAAAGCAGCCATCGAATAAAAGGTTGGTACAATGAGCGGCGATTGTTGAAAATTTGAATTTGTGGTATTTAAGCCTGCACTAAACACATAAACCGAAGCATTCGCAGTTGGAACAGCCACTAAAAAGGGTTGTTGGTTGGCAAAACTCAGCAACTTTGGGTAGGCCGATTGTAGGTCATATCCGTTAGTTACTTTAGGATAATCAAAATTACGAATGCTTTTTTCAAAAGCATCTTTGTAAAGGGGATGCGAAAATGCAATTTGTGTGATCAGTTGAGGAGTTTGCTGAAATGGACTCAATTGAAACGTCCCAAATTGGTTGATAAATGCATTGAAGGCAGCTTGCGAATTGGGTTCAACAGCCGGAATAACTATGAGTGTTCCTCCTTGATTTGTAAAGGCTTTTAGGCTGGTTTGCAAGGCCTCGGGTAGTTGTTGCAATTCGTTGATTATAAGTACATCCTGATTTTCAAGTTCATGGTAATCCAATTTGGCCAATTCTTGGTTTTGGTACTGAAACTCATTTGGGGTGTATATGCGACTCAAAAAATTACTTTTCGCCAATGCACCGATGCTCATTACCTTGATAAATTTAGGTTGAGACAAAGTGAAATACAAGCTGTTGTCATAGTCTAACGCCTTGTCTGTAATGCGCACACACCCATGAAACGGTTGTTTGGGCAAAGTAAAAACAATATTTTTAGAGGCAGTAGTTAGGTTAACTATTGTTTTTGCCACTATTTTGTTATCGTTGTAAATTGCGACAGGAACCGAAATTGTCTGATCGCCCACTTGACTTATCCGCACCTCAATTTCATAAAAATCACCGCTTTGGCCTAGAACAACTACCGAATCTATGGCCACATTTTTATTGCTCTCTGCTTTGGGAACCACGACTACAACTTGATGGTTTTTCGCCGTTTTTTCTAATGCTTTGCTCTGCAGGTTTAGCCCATCGGTAATGAGCAAAATGTTTTTTTTGTGGGCCGAAGTTTTGGTGTTTATTTGAGCCAATGCCCGGTCAATTTCAAACGGAATCGCACTGTAGGTAAGTCGTTGCAGCTCTTTTCGAATGGATTTTGTAGTCACATTCCAAAAGGCATCGTTGGCCGTAATAAGCGAAAATACTTGGTTTTCGGGAAGCTGAACCAACAATTCCTCTACACTTCTTTTTAGCAGCTCTCCTTTTTTGCCTTTGGCTTGCATGCTGTAGGAGTTGTCCAAAATAATGTAGGTTTCATTTTGGTTTTGCTTGGCATTGAGGGCAGGAAAAAAAGGTTGGGCAAAGGCTATTATTATACAGGTCAAAAGTAATAGACGAGTGGCCAAGAGCAGCCATTTTTTTATAATGGAGCTTTTACGGGTTTGGGTGCTAATATCTTTGAGGAAACGAACATTTGTGAAATAGGCCGTTTTAAAGCGTCGCAACTGAAATAAATGCACTAAAATTGGAACAACCAAGGCAAATAAAAAGTACAGAATTTCAGGCTGTTTAAATTGCATTTTTTATAGGTATACCTGCTGTTTTTCAGGTTTATTGTGCGTTTCAAAAGTACTAATCCAGCGCAAATAAAGAGAATGATTTTTCAATTATTTCTTTTTTTGTCTTTTTTGTGCTTGGGTTTTTAACAGATTCCGATTTACGGAACCCGACGTTTTCTTTTTGGTTTTAGAAGGCCCACCCAAATTGACTTTGGTGTTCTTTTTTACTTTTGCATGAAAGGCGCCATCACCGGCTAATTTCGCTTTTTTGAGCAAAAATTTAAACGCCTGTTTTTCTTTTTCCGGTCCAATCAATTTGGTCGAAATTTCTACCGTTTCAGGAAGTTGCAAAACCTCGATCTCACGTTCCATGAGTACTTCTATGCTAAATTTCATTTCTTCCTCGCGTGGCGTAAACAAGCTAATGGCTGTTCCTTTGGCATCAGCACGACCGGTTCGTCCGATGCGGTGCATATACAATTCTGGCAATTCTGGCATTTCAAAATTAATCACGTGGGTAATGTCTGAAATATCCAAACCACGCGCCATAATATCAGTGGTAATGATGCCTCTCAACTCACCTCGCTGAAAGTTGGCCATCGTACTCAAGCGGTAATTTTGTGATTTGTTCGAGTGAATAACCCCAAACTGATCGGGGAAATCGGTCTCGATATTTTCGTGGAGCATGTCGGCAATTTTTTTGTTGTTGACAAACAAAAGTACCCGAGTTGTGGTATCATTGGTAGCTAATAGCTGTTTAAACAAATTGATCTTTGTGTGAAAATTGGGTACCGCATAACTCAATTGTTCAATATTTTCAAGTGGCGTGCCTGATGCAGCCAAACTCACTTCTTCGGGAAAATCAAAATAGTCGTTTAGGATGGCATCCACTTCGTCGGTCATAGTGGCCGAGAACAAAATATTTTGACGTTTGATGCGCATCATGGCCAAAATAGCCGTAAGCTGTGTGCGAAATCCCAGGTTGAGCATTTCGTCAAATTCGTCAATGACCAATTTTCTAGTTTCGTCAAAGCGGATCACATTGTCTAAGGCCAAATCCATGGTTCTTCCCGGGGTTCCCACCAATATGTCAATGCCTTGATATACTGCAGTTTTTTGAGTATTGATGTTCACGCCGCCATAAATTCCCAAGGTGCGTACCGACATGTATTGGGTGAGTTTTTCTACTTCTTCAACCACCTGCACCACCAATTCTCGGGTGGGAACTAGAATGACAATTTTTGGGGTATGTGTTGGTGTAAACGTATATAATTTGAGTAAGGGCAACAAATAGGCAAAAGTTTTACCGGTTCCCGTTTGGGCAATTCCCATCATGTCCCTGCCCGACATAATCACCGAAAATGATTTTTCTTGAATTGGAGTGGGAGTCGAATACCCCAATTCGTCTAATGCTTTTTGTACCGATTTGGGTAATTGAAACTGCTCAAAGGTGTGCATGTACTAATTTTTGGGCAAAGGTAACCCATTCTTCTTGTTATTGCTACACTTATTTCGATTTGCTAAAACCCCTCAAAAACGCCCAAGCCAAAGAGGGCAAAGTCATATTTTACGGGATCGAGTGGGTCTAATTTGCGCAGGTTTTCGTCCAATTCCTGCACGGCTTTAAAATCATTTTGGGAACGGGTGAGGAGTCCTAATTTTCGGGCCACCTTGCCCGAATGTACATCCAGCGGGCAGGAAAGTGAGGCAGGCGAGATGCTTTCCCATATTCCTAAATCAACTCCTGTTTGGTCGTTGCGCACCATCCAACGCAAAAACAAATGCAGTCTTTTGGCCGCTGAACCTGCCAAGGGATCGGCTACGTGTTTGTGACTGCGAACCGCGTGGGGTACTTCAAAAAGTCGTTGTTTAAAGTGATGAATGCTGTGATGCAAGTAATTGTCCTGCTGATGTTGGGCAAAAATGGCTTCGAGACCACCACAGTTGCGGTAAATGTGCTGCAATCCTTTGATGAAGCTAATGAAATCCACCCCATTAAAGGTGCGGTGCACAAAAGACTCTAAGGGTTTAAGGTCTTTTTCTTGGTGAGAAAGCACAAAGTCATAGGGAGAATTGCCCATCAGATTCATCATCCGTTGGGCGTTTTGGATGATCATTTTTCTATTGCCCCAGGCAATGGTTGCACTCAATAAACCCGCAATTTCGATGTCTTCTTTCACCGAAAATTGATGCGGAATTTGCAACGGATCCGTTTCGATAAATACGGGCTGGTTGTAGTAGTATGTCTTTTCGTCGAGGAAGGATTTGAGGTCAGCGGTGTGCATTAGTGACTTATTTTCCCATCCACCATTACCAATTTACGATCGGCCATGTTGGCTAAGTCTTCGTTGTGCGTTACAATTACAAAGGTTTGTCCAAAATCGGCGCGCAATTGAAAAAACAATTGGTGTAGGTTTTCGGCCGAGGCAGTATCTAAATTTCCAGAAGGTTCATCGGCAAAAATAATGGCCGGTTTATTAATTAAGGCTCTCGCTACCGCTACGCGTTGTTGTTCGCCCCCCGATAGTTCGCTGGGTTTGTGATTCATGCGATGCGAAAGACCCAAATAGTCGAGCAATCGCTTGGCTTCGGTTTCGGTTTCTTTTTGTTTTTTACCACCAATATAGGCGGGAATACAAACATTTTCGAGTGCCGAAAACTCAGGCAATAATTGATGAAATTGAAAGATAAAGCCCAGTTGTTGGTTGCGAAACACTGCCAATTTTTTATCAGAAAGTTGTAATACGTTTTCCCCGTTAATGAGCAACTCGGTTTCTGACGAAACATCGGGCTTGTCTAAGGTGCCCAACAGGTGTAATAGCGTCGTTTTTCCTGCGCCAGAGGCCCCAACGATAGAAACAATTTCGCCTTTTTGAATATGAAGATCTACTCCCTTTAATACGTGAAGTTGGTCGTAATATTTATGGATATTTTGGGCTTGAATCATGAATTTACTATTTGCACAAAGAAACAAACTTTTTACTTACATTCCTCGAACTTATTGGGGTTCTTTGGGCAGTAAAAATCCCAGTTTTAGGCTGCGCAAAAGTTTCTTTTCAAAGTTCCAAAAGAAGGTGAATTGACCAAAGATAAACCCATTGGCTACCAATAAAACGTGGTATAGAGGAAAAATAAGCAGTAAACGCACCGGTGTATACCAATGGGACAACAAATCTTTTGAGATGCCCAACACTTCACACAAGGGTCTAGAAAGCCAAGCAGATGCCGAGCCGGTGAGGGCAAACACAACAAAGATAACGAAGAGTTGAAAATTGGAATGCACATTCCAACGGGCTTTAAGTTTTTTCATGGCTTGAAAATTCAACACAAATATAGCGAATATGCCTTTTCAGTGGGGTTCATTTGCATAAAAAAAGCCAACAAATTTTGTTGGCTTAATCGGTAGTATGAAATGGATTAGTTACCCATCAACTCTTTGATTTGTTGAGCCAATTCGGTGCCAATACGATCTTGGGCTTCAAGTGTCGCGGCCCCAATATGTGGGGTCATGGAGATTTTGGGGTGCATCAACAATTGAATTTCGGGTGTGGGTTCGTTTTCAAACACATCCAAGCCTGCAAACAATACTTTCCCGCTGTCTAAGGCCGCAATCAAGGCCACTTCATCAATGATACCGCCGCGCGAACAATTGATTATTCCTACGCATTCTTTCATGAGCTCAAATTCAGGGTTGCCAATTACATAATCTTTTTGCGCCGGAACGTGTAAAGAAATAAAATCAGCTTGTTGCAACAAGTTTTCTTTTTCGATGGTTTCAATTTCGAAAGCCAGTTGTTGTCCGTTGTAAAAATCTACACTTATGGTTGCTTTGGGAACAAATCCGTCGGTTGCAATGACGCGCATCCCCAATCCTAGAGCCATTTTGGCGGTCGCTTGTCCGATTCGACCAAAGCCGATAATTCCTATGGTTTTGCCTCGCAATTCGATGCCGTTGGCGTAGGCCTTTTTCAAGCCATCAAAGTTTTGATCCCCTTCTAAAGGCATATTTCGGTTGGAATCGTGCAGAAATCGTACCCCTGAAAACAGGTGCGCAAAAACCAATTCGGCGACACTTTCTGATGAGGAAGCAGGTGTGTTGATTACGTGTATGCCTTTTGATCTTGCATAGTCTACATCAATGTTGTCCATGCCTACACCGCCGCGGCCAATTATTTTTAATCCCGGACAGGCATCAATAATGTCTTTTCTGATTTTGGTTGCCGAACGCACCAACACGACCGGAATTTGGTGTGTGTTGATGTAATTGGCGACTTGCTCTTGGGCCACTTTGGTAGTGATCACTTCAAATCCTCCTTTTTCTAAGGCAAGAATTCCACTGGTTGAAATTCCGTCATTGGCTAAGACTTTCATAGGTTTGTTTATTTTGAGGGTACTATTATTGAACTTGTCTTTCTAATTCTTGCATCGCATCTACCAGCACTTGCACACTCGATAGCGGCAAAGCATTGTACATGGAGGCCCGGTATCCGCCTACCGAACGGTGTCCTGGTAATCCAGAAATACCGGCAGCTTTCCACAAGGCATCAAAGGCTTCTTGGTGTGCGGGATCGTTCAACAAAAAGGTGGCATTCATGTTTGAACGATCGGCTTTGTTGGCTGTCCCTACAAATAAAGGGTTGCGGTCAATTTCATTGTATAAAAGTTGCGCTTTGGCTTCATTTTGTTCTTCAATCACTGCGATTCCGCCTTGATTTTTCAACCATTGTAAGGTGAGCAAGGAAGAGTAAACTGGCAATACCGCAGGCGTATTATACATGCTGTCGGCTTTGAGGTGTTTCTCATAATCCATCATGCTTGGCAGACTACGGCCTGATTTGCTCAAAATGGATTCTTTGATGATAATTAAGGTTGTTCCTGCAGGACCCATATTTTTCTGTGCCCCGGCATAAATCAAATCAAATTTTGAGAAATCTAAGGTTCTAGAAAAGAGATCCGAACTCATGTCACAGACCATAGGAACATTGGTTTGCGGAAACGATTTGATCTGCGTGCCAAAAATGGTATTGTTGCTGGTGCAGTGAAAATAACTTGCATTTGCAGGAATTGTGTAATCAGTTGGAATGTGGTTGTAATTGTCATTTTTAGAAGAACCTACTACAACGGTGTCGCCAAAAAGTTTGGCTTCTTTGATGGCATTGTTGGCCCAAGTTCCCGTGTCTAAGTAGGCTGCTTGCCCATCTTGCGGCAAGAGGTTATAGGGAATACGCAAAAATTCCATGCTGGCACCGCCTTGTAAAAACAAGGCTTGGTAGCCTTTTCCGGTTAATCCTAGTAATTCTAATGCCAAGGCACGCGCTTCATCCATCACGGCAATGAAATCTTTGCTGCGGTGCGAAATTTCTAAAATTGACAAGCCCGATTGATTAAAATCTAAAATGGCCGCTGCCGATTTTTCAAAAACTTCTTGAGGTAAAATGCACGGTCCGGCACTAAAATTATGTTTTTTCATAAAGGTAAATTTCGTGATCAAAAAAATCAAGCAGCAAATTTCGCAAATAGGGAGTGAATTTTCTAGTTTATTTATTAGAATTCGCTTGATGTTATCAACAAAAACGATTTATCAGGCAAACTATGCAATGAAATCATTAAATCGTGAGTAAAAACTCAAGGGTGTCTAAGCGATCTGCATAGTCCCATAGCGCTGGTTTTTGTGTGCTGCCAAAAGGAATACTGTCTTTAATTTTTGAAGTCGAAACAATACATTGCAATTGGTCATCGTCTGCTGACAAGCGACTTTGCAAGTTGTCAATAGCATCGTAATATTCATAAAATACGCTTGAGATGGGCGAGGCATAGCTAGGATCTTCTTTGATCGTTAAAAAACCGTTGTCCAATAGTTTGAAATTGCTCATCAAAAAAACGGCCTTGTTGTAGTCATAATTGTTGGCGTATTTTTCGTAGTGAATCACATCTTGGTAGGCAAAAATTGCTTCAAAAAAAGTAGTAAAATCATAGCCTTGTGGCACAAATAGCTTGGATACATTGCGGCAGCCCAACCCAAAATAGCGGAAGATGTCTTCGCCTAAAGCAACCAACTCTTGAGTCGTTTCTTGACCGCTCAATACGGCAACTGAGTTTCTATTTTTGCGAATAATAGCCGGTTTGTCCTTAAAGTAATACTCAAAATACCGCGCTGTATTGTTGCTGCCTGTAGCAATTACGGCATCAAAATTTTCTAATTTTCCCTCGGCAAATACAATTCGATTGCCCAAACTCGGATCAACTTGTTGCAAATAATTAACCAAAAAAGGCAATAATTTTTGATCGTTGCTCGATGTTTTTATCAAGGCCTTATGTCCGGCAAGCAATACCGAAAGCAAATCATGAAACCCCACCAAAGGAATGTTTCCTGCCAATACCAACCCAATCGTTTTAGGCTTATCAACCGGTGTTTGGTAGTTGGAAAGCCATTGTTCCAAATTTTCTGTTGTCAACGCATCGGCCCAAGAACCCAAGGCAAATCGGACTTGTGCTGGCGTAAACCAACCGTTGTGGGATTGCGACAATAGAATGAGCGCCTCAAAGGCCTCAAAATGCAAATCGTTATGCAAAACCGCTTCGTTTTTTTGAACGGGATCACTGCAAAATTGACTCAAAAATTTACCTATTTCTACAAAAGCGCGAATTGTATCTTTTGCTGCCATTTCTTTGTTGTATATGAATTGTTTTGAATGTATTTTTGCGCAAAATTAAGTTATTAACGAGTAGGAATATTAGGAGAGGTTCGGATAAATTATTTTTCTGCTTATTCTACCCATTAAATACAAAAGTATGGCGATTATAATTACCGATGAATGCATTAATTGCGGGGCCTGTGAGCCCGAATGTCCCAATAACGCAATATACGAAGGCGCCGATGATTGGCGTTATAAAGACGGCACTAAACTGAAAGGAAAATTGGTTTTACCCTCGGGAGAAGAAATCGATGCCGATGCCGCTCAAACTCCAGTGTCAGACGATATCTATTACATCGTACCTGGTAAATGCACTGAATGCAAAGGGTTTCACGACGAGCCCCAATGCGCAGCCGTTTGCCCGGTTGATTGTTGCATACCCGATGAAAACCACGTAGAAAGCGAAGAAACCTTGTTAAACCGACAATCGTTTTTACACAACAACTAAAGAACCCTAATTTATAGCGATGAAAGCAGGAATTGTAGGATTACCCAATGTAGGAAAGTCAACTTTATTTAATTGTTTGTCGAATGCCAAAGCGCAAAGTGCCAATTTCCCGTTTTGCACCATCGAACCCAATATAGGCGTAGTGAACGTACCCGATGCGCGCATCGTGCGCTTAGAAGAATTGGTAAAGCCCGAACGCGTGCAAATGGCTACCGTTGATATTGTAGACATTGCCGGATTGGTGAAAGGAGCCAGCAAAGGCGAGGGGTTGGGAAATCAATTTTTAGGAAATATTAGAGAATGTAACGCCATTATTCATGTGTTGCGTTGCTTTGATAACGACAACATTGTACACGTAGACGGCAATGTAAATCCCATTCGCGACAAAGAAACGATCGATATCGAATTGCAATTAAAGGATTTAGAAACTGTAGAAAAACGCCTAGAAAAGGTGAATCGTGCGGCCAAAACGGGCAACAAAGAAGCCCAGGTTGAAAAAGCCTTTTTAGACCGCATTCGCGAATCCTTGTTGCAAGCCAAATCGGCGAGAACAGTTGCTCCACAAAACAACGACGAAGAAGAGTTACTGGCTGATTTTCAGTTGATCACTTCAAAACCTGTGTTGTATGTATGCAATGTTGACGAAGCTTCAGCCGTAAACGGAAATGCCTATGTAGACCAAGTGCGTGAATTGGTAAAAGACGAAGACGCCCAAGTTATTGTTTTATCGGTAGGGGCTGAAGCTGATATTACCGAATTAGAAAGTTATGAAGAACGCCAAGTATTCCTGGAGGATATGGGTCTGTCAGAGCCTGGATCGGCCGTTTTAATTCGTGCAGCTTATAAATTATTGCAACTGCAAACCTATTTTACCGCGGGTGTAAAAGAAGTTCGTGCGTGGACCATCAATATTGGCGATACCGCACCCAAAGCAGCGGGCGTAATTCATACCGATTTTGAGAAAGGATTTATCCGTGCCGAAGTAATTGCCTACGAAGATTTCTCGAGTTTTGGATCGGAAGCCAAAGTAAAAGAAGCCGGAAAATTACGGGTAGAAGGCAAAGAATACATTGTAAAAGATGGCGATGTAATGCACTTTCGTTTTAATGTATAAGTAAAGATTTATAAATATCTTTCTCATAATAAATGCCTTATTGTTAAAATAAGGTATTTTTTTTTACATTTAGAACATATTAATCCGCCTAAATGAATTTCAGATGAAACAATGTCAATACATTATAGATCTTAATTCGGCCAAAGAAGATCTTTTTTCGAGCACTGATTTTCAGGCAGACCAAGCCAATTTAGTATTGGCCTTTGCCGAGCGAACTACATTGGATACCTTGAAACCCTATGCAGAACTGAAACAAAGATTTCCCAATGCTTCAATTGTAATTTCTTCAGCATCGGGTCAGATATCCAACTGTAAATTAGTTGAAGAAAAAGTGGTGGTTACGGCCATTCAATTTGAGCATACGCCCATAAAAGCCATCGAGATTAAAGTTGATCCCACCCACACGAAATCCTATTTGGGTGAACGGGTAAAAAACGAATTAGTTACAACCGAACTCACTGCTTTATTGGTTCTTTCTGAAGGTAGTTTTGTGAACGGAACCGATCTTATTGAAGAATTGAGAGCAGAAACCAATCACCAAACACCCATTTTTGGTGGAATTGCCGGAGACGGGTATTTGTTTGAAAAAACAATTGTAGGACTTAACCGCGATGCAGTAACCAATACGATTGTCATTATTGGGTTTTATGGAAACCGTTTGCAATTTGGATTTGGTTCAGAGGGTGGATGGAGCGATTTTGGTCCCGAACGTGAAGTTACGATGTCTGCCAAGAACAAAGTATTTAAAATTGGCGACCGCTATGCCTTAGATATTTACAAAGAGTATTTGGGTAAATACGCCGAGGAACTTCCCGGATCATCCTTGTACTTTCCGCTTTCTATGAAAGAATTTCCCGAATCTGAGCCCGTGGTTCGTACCATTTTGTCTATCGACGAAGTAGAAAAATCCATGACATTTGCCGGAAATCTCCCCGAAGGCGCTTTAGTAAAGTTTATGAAAGCCAACTCTGATAAATTAATTGATGCTTCCTATAAAGCTGCGACCAGTTCAGAATTAGTATCAAAAGAAACCAATAAAATGGCCCTTCTCATTAGTTGTGTGGGTAGAAAAATTGTATTGGGCGACCGGGTAGAAGAAGAGATCGAAGCCGTGCGGGAAGTATTAGGAAAAGATGTACTGTTGTTTGGGTTTTATTCCTACGGTGAAATCACGCCAAACACCAAGAAAGTGGGCTGCGATTTGCAAAACCAAACCATGACCATTACTACCTTATTTGAATCATAATTGCTATGAAAACGCCCCCCATTCATCGCCATTTACTCCGCCAAATCACAAAATATTTGCCGCCAGATTTTATTGCGCAAAGTCCTGAAATGGAAGATTTTATTGCGATTATAAACCAAACCTACATCAATTACGACAAAGATGCTGAGTTGTTTGAACAATCGGCCAAATTGAATGATCGCGAGTACACGGCCATCAATTTGCGTATCAAACAGGAGCTCGAGCGCAAGCAATTTTTTCAGGCCAAATTGGTAGAAGCCATCAAGCAATTGAGCGACAACGAATCGAGTCCCGCCAATAGCGAGGATGATGATTTACTGGGATTGCTCACGATACTCACTGAAGAAATTGAATTCAAAAAACAATACCAAACCCAATTATTAGAAGCCAAATCAAACGCAGAATTGGCCAACGAAGCCAAATCAGATTTCTTGTCGATGATGAGTCACGAATTGCGCACACCACTCAACGCAATTATTGGACTCACCTACATCATGGAGCAGGAAAATACGCTCGAGAGTTTGCAAGAAAATTTAGAAACACTGAAACATTCTACCCAAAATTTATTTTTGCTGATTAATGACATCTTGGATTTTAATAAAATTGAAGCGGGTAAAATAGAATTAGAAAAAATAAACTTCAATTTTAAAGAGTTGGTGTTACAAATTGCCAAATCATTTGAGGTGCGCGCCAGCGAAAACTTGAATCAATTGGAAGTCTTGATTGACGATAATTTTATGCCCAATCTCATTAGCGATCCCTTAAGGATTAGCCAGATAATTAATAATCTACTGTCAAATGCCTTGAAGTTTACGTCCAAAGGAAAGGTGCAGGTTAAGATTTCCCAAATTGCCTTTTCGAATAAAATATCTACCTTCAAAGTAGAAGTTATTGACACCGGAATTGGAATTGATAAAGACAACTTCAAAAAAATATTTAAAAAATTCTCACAAGCTGACAATAAAACCTCTCGAAAATATGGCGGTACAGGCTTGGGCTTGGTAATTACTGAACGCCTCTTGCATTTGTTGGGCTCTGATATTGCCTTTGAATCTAATGTGGGGAAAGGATCCAATTTTTATTTCACCTTGAGTTTGCCCATCCTGTCTCATTCGCAAACCATTGATTCGCATGAAATTCAAGACACCTACGAAGAAATTAACCTGAATGGCTTAAAAGTTTTGTTGGTTGAAGATAATTTAATTAACATCAAAATTGCTCAGAAAATCATTCAAAAATGGGGTGTTGAGGTTGATTTGGCTGAAAATGGCCTAGTGGCCATTGAGAAGTTTAAAGCCAATAAATACCACATTATCCTAATGGATTTATCGATGCCAATAATGGACGGGTATGAAGCGACAGCTGAAATCAGAAAAACTGACAAATTGATCCCTATTATTGCACTTTCGGCATCGGCTTCGTTTGGGTATTTGGATCGGGCACTGCAAATTGGCATCAACGAATACATCATCAAGCCCTTCAATCCCAAAGAGCTCAACATGAAGCTGCACAAGTACGCCAATTTCCTTTAAAAACAAGTTTTCGCAAGGTCTTAAATTGTCAATATCATTATTGATAACTTATGTTTTGCCCCCTTTGATTGTGCGGCGCATTAATTTATATTAGCGCAAATTCGTTAGTGCTTATCATGCTTGAACAAAATCAATATACCGAAGACAATATACGCTCCCTCGACTGGAAAGAACACATCCGCATGCGTCCCGGAATGTACATTGGGAAACTCGGAGATGGCTCCTCTCCCGATGATGGAATTTACATTCTGCTCAAAGAAGTAATCGATAACTGTATCGATGAATTTGTAATGGGCGCGGGCAAAACCATTGAGGTGACCATCAAAGACAAAATGGTGTCTGTACGTGATTTTGGACGAGGAATTCCATTAGGCAAAGTAGTCGATGTGGTTTCTAAAATGAATACCGGAGGTAAATACGATTCCTTGGCGTTCAAAAAATCAGTGGGATTAAATGGAGTGGGAACCAAGGCGGTTAATGCACTTTCCAATTATTTTAGAGTGGAATCGGTGCGCGACGACAAACAAAAAGCGGCCGAGTTTAATGCAGGAAATTTAGTATTAGAAGAAGATATCATCGAAACCACCAAGCGCAAAGGAACCAAAGTAACCTTTGTGCCCGATGAACTCATCTTCAAGAATTATAAATACAGAAATGAGTACGTCATTAAAATGCTCAAAAACTATTGTTACCTCAACAATGGATTGACCATTATTTACAACGGCGAAAAGTATTTTTCTGAAAATGGCTTAAAAGATTTACTCGAAGAAACCATCCACGCCGACGATTTAGAGTACCCTATTATTCACCTGAAAGGCGAGGACATCGAAATAGCCTTAACCCACAGCAAAACCCAATACAGCGAAGAATACCATTCGTTTGTGAATGGCCAAAACACTACCCAAGGAGGAACGCATTTGGCGGCCTTTCGCGAAGCGGTGGTCAAAACGATACGCGAATATTACAACAAAGGTTTCGAAGCTTCAGATGTGCGCAAATCGATTGTGAGCGCGATCAGCATCAAAGTGATGGAGCCGGTTTTTGAGTCGCAAACCAAAACCAAATTGGGCTCTACCGAGATGGGCTCCGAACCTGGAATGCAATCGGTGCGTACCTTTGTGAATGATTTTGTGAAAAACAAACTCGACAATTTTTTACACAAAAATCCAGAAACCGCCGATGCCTTACTGCGTAAAATCTTGCAAGCCGAACGCGAGCGCAAGGAATTGTCGGGCATCCGTAAATTGGCCAAAGACCGCGCCAAGAAATCGAGTTTGCACAACAAAAAACTACGCGATTGTCGCGTGCACCTTATGGACACCAAGAATCCGCGGTGTTTAGAAAGCACCTTGTTTATTACCGAGGGAGATTCGGCTTCAGGATCGATTACCAAATCGCGAGATGTGAATACCCAAGCGGTGTTTAGTTTACGTGGTAAACCCTTGAATTCCTATGGTATGACCAAGAAAATTGTCTACGAAAACGAGGAATTCAATTTGCTGCAAGCAGCTTTAGATATTGAAGACGACATGGAAAACTTGCGCTACAACAACATTGTCATCGCCACCGATGCCGATGTAGATGGGATGCACATTCGCTTGTTGTTGATTACCTTCTTTTTGCAATTTTTCCCCGAACTCATCAAAGATGGGCACTTGTATATTTTACAAACCCCTTTGTTTCGGGTGCGCAACAAAAAAGAAACTATCTATTGCTACTCGGACGAAGAGCGCAGAGCCGCCATCGAAAAATTAAAACCCAAACCCGAAATCACCCGATTTAAAGGATTGGGGGAAATCTCTCCCAATGAATTTCAATTTTTTATTGGCGAAGACATTCGATTGGATCCCATTATGCTTGATAAAAACACCTCGATAGAGCAATTGTTGTCGTTTTATATGGGCAAAAATACCCCCGATAGACAAGAATTTATCATCAACAACTTGAAAGTAGAATTAGACGCTTTGGCCGAGGCCTAAACCGAATAGCAAGAGTAAACGCCAACTAATATGGACGAAGAAGAAATTTTAGAACCCTTAGACGAAGGACAAGCAACTTCTAGTACTCATTTTTATGAGCACACCGATGAGGGGCAAGATACCATAACCAAGGTAACCGGGATGTACAAAGACTGGTTTTTGTACTATGCCTCCTATGTAATTTTGGAGCGTGCGGTTCCGGCTATCGAAGACGGTTTTAAACCGGTGCAACGCCGCATCATGCATTCGCTTAAAGAATTGGACGATGGTCGATACAACAAAGTGGCCAATGTGGTAGGACATACCATGCAATACCACCCGCACGGTGATGCCAGTATTGGCGATGCCATGGTGCAAATTGGTCAAAAAGAATTATTGATTGATTGCCAAGGTAACTGGGGAAATATCCTCACGGGAGATGGCGCAGCGGCTTCGCGATACATTGAAGCGCGTTTGTCCAAATTTGCATTAGAAGTATTGTACAGTCCAAAGATTACCGATTGGGGTGTTTCCTATGACGGTCGTCGGGCAGAACCCAATAATTTACCGGTTAAATTCCCGTTACTTTTGGCCCAAGGTGCCGAGGGTATTGCCGTTGGACTTTCGACCAAAATATTGCCCCACAATTTTAATGAGCTCATAGAGGCTTCCATAAAAATTTTAAAAGGCAAACCGTTTCAGTTATTCCCCGATTTTCAAACGGCGGGTATTGCCGATATGACCAATTACAATGACGGGATGCGCGGGGGCCGAGTACGCGTTCGAGCCAAGATTGGGCAGTTGGATAAAAACACTTTGGTGATCACCCAAATTCCCTTTTCGACCAATACCACGACGCTCATTGACAGTATTTTGAAAGCCAATGAAAAAGGCAAAATCAAAATCAAAAAGATCGAAGACAACACGGCCGCTGAGGTAGAAATTCTTATTCATTTGTATCCCGGTGTTTCGCCCGACAAAACGATAGATGCCTTATTTGCGTTTACCGCTTGCGAAACCTCGGTAGCGCCATTGGGTTGTGTGATTCAAGATAACAAGCCTTTGTTTATTGGGGTTTCGGATATGCTGCGCATGTCAACGGCACGCACGGTACAATTGCTCAAAAGTGAATTGGAAATCCAGTTGGATGAACTCGACGAACAATGGCACTTTTTATCGCTCGAACGCATTTTTATCGAGAACAAAATTTACCGCTTAATCGAGGAGGAAACCACCAAAGAAGGTGTTATTTCGGCTATTGATATGGGATTGAAACCCTTTATTAAACCGCTCAAACGCGCGATTACCGAAGACGACATTATTCGCCTCACCGAAATCCGAATTATGCGTATTTCGAAGTTTGACAGCAACAAAGCCCAAGACAAGATAGATGCATTAGAAGGCGACATTCTGCAAGTGAAACACGACTTGGCTAATCTTACCGATTTCGCCATTGCCTATTTTACCAAGCTTAGAGAAAAGTATGGCAAAGGCCGCGACCGCCAAACCGAGTTGCGCATTTTTGATGACATTGAGGCCACCAAAGTGGTGCTACGCAATACCAAACTCTACGTGAACCGCGAAGAAGGGTTTATTGGAACCGGACTCAAAAAAGACGAATACGTAACCGATTGCTCTGATATTGATGATGTGATTGTGTTTTTGCGCGACGGAAACATGATGATTTGCAAAGTAGACGACAAAAAATTTGTGGGCAAAGACATCATTCACGTGGCCATTTTTGACAAAAGCGACAAACGCACCATATACAACCTCATTTACCGCGACGGAAAATCGGGACCAGCCTACATTAAACGCTTCAATGTATCAGGTGTCACGCGAGATAAATTGTATGATTTAACCAATGCAAGTGCGGGATCACAAGTGCTGTATTTTACCTGTAATCCAAATGGGGAAGCCGAGGTGATAACCGTTTTATTGCGTCAATTGGGCAACATTAAAAAACTAAAATGGGATCTAGACTTTGCTTCAATTGCCATAAAAGGTCGTGCTTCAAAAGGGAATTTGGTTACCAAATACCCAATCAAGAAAATCGAAATCAAGGAAAAAGGTATTTCGACTCTTTTGCCCCGAAAAATTTGGTTTGACGAAACCGTTCAAAAATTGAATACCGAGGCCCGTGGGGAATTATTGGGTGAATTTAAACCGAATGATAAAATTTTAATCATCTCCCAATCTGGGAAATTAAAAGTGATTATCCCCGAACTCACCACACACTTTGATGAGGATATGGTCGTGTTGGAAAAATGGCTACCCAATAAACCCATTTCGGCCATTTATTATGACGGCGAGAAAGAACGGTACTATGTGAAGCGCTTTTTGGTTGAAAATGAAACCAAGGAAGATGTATTTATATCAGAACACGCCAATTCACAGTTGGAAGTTGTTTCTACCGACTACCGCCCGCAAGCTGAGGTGGTATTCACTAAAATAAAAGGCGTTCAAAAAGAAAGTCTTTTGGTTGATATAGAAAGTTTTATCACAATAAAAGGATTTAAGGCCCAAGGAAATCAGCTCACCACCGATAAAATAAAGCAAGTAAATTTACTAGCACCTCTTCCCTTTGAACCTCCCGTAGAAGAAATCCCTGTGCCCGAGGAACCGGATTTACCCGAGCAGTCTCCTGAAGCAGATGAGGATATTCAACTCGACGAAGACGGACAAATCACTTTATTTTAATACAAATGGCGCTAACTCTACAGTAGCGCCATTTTTTTCAATTAGTTTGAGAAATGCTTATTTCTTTTTTGAAATCTTCATGTTCAATAATTCTACAAGTAGCGAAAAGGCAATGGCAAAATACAAATAGCCTTTAGGCACTACATCTACGTGATTGCCAAAAAAGGAAGCATTTGCAATGTGCGCACTTTCGGTAACCAACATAAACCCAATAAGAATTAAAAACGACAAGCCCAAAATTTGAATAGAAGGGTTTTTGTTTACAAAGGTTCCTACCGGAACCGCAAATTGCATCATAATAAACACCGAGATTACAACAGCGGTAATCATGATGTATAAAGCGCCTTCCACGCCATTGGTCATCCCAACGGCTGTTAAGATACTATCAAATGAAAATACCAAATCAATGAGTATAATTTGCACAATCACCTGACTAAATCGTTTAGCGGCACTGGTTTTGAGTTCTTTTTCTTCTGCGCCTTTTTCGTCCACTTTAGCGTGAATTTCTTTGGTGCTTTTGTAAATCAGAAATAAACCACCCAGCAACAAAATTAAACTTTGTCCCGATATATCGGCACTGATCCAACTGCGATGAATGGATATCCAAGGTTCTTTCATCGCGATCAATATCGTGATGCCAAACAACAAGGTGATGCGCATAAACATGGCCAAAAACATCCCAATTTTGGTGGCTCTTTTTCTTTTTTCTGGCGGCAATTGCCCCGTTACTATCGAGATAAAAATAATGTTGTCAATTCCCAACACAATTTCTAAAAAGGTTAAGGTAACTAAGGCGATCCAAGCATTTGGATTTGAAAGTAATTCAATCATAAGGTGTTAATTTGCTAGTTTGGTTGCGGTTCCTTTTTGGCGGTGCGGATTGCCTACAATTCCAAAATCAAATGTATACGATTTTTTGGAAGTAGATAGTATGCGAATAGAAACTGCGTGTTGTTCGGCCATGCTTTTTGGGTGTAATTTGGTTAAGATAAACTCGCAATCGTTCACCCACCGAATGCGGGCCGTATCGGTTTTTCCTTTGTAGGTTTCTATCACCAACTTATTCGTACGAATGGATGTGGTGCGCTGTTTTTTGCCATGAATAGTAATCTCCGATACATAGGTGCCGGTTTTGATGGATTTACAATCCAGGTTGGCCTCATAGCAGCTTGTGGCAAGTAGCGCAAAACAAAGTAGGAGCAAGTAAGGTTTCATATTTAGGGGATTATGCAAAGGTCATATTTGGTTAATAATCCAGCCAAACCGCTGACTAAAAATTGGGCGTCTTTCAAATTGTTGTAGTCAGGATCAAGTGAGAAATTACGCGCGCTGGTAAAATCGGCCCCGCTCAAATTGGTTTCATTAAATAAGGTCATTTGCAAATCACAGTCGTCAAAAATCGCATGCTGCAACTGGGTTCCTTGAAAAGTCACTTCCTTCAAACTGCAACGTGTAAATTGTGTTTTAGGCATTTTTTTATAGGAAAACGAAGCAAAATCGAGAACACAATCAGTGAATTGTACTTGAAACAAAAAATCATCGGCCTCGTGAAAAGCAATCCCAATGAGTTTGCAATTTATAAAACGAACATTTTTTAGCCCCGAACTTTTCAGTTGAACCAGTGATAAATTGCAGTCGGTAAACGTACAATCGGTAAAACTCGAACTCGAGAAATGGCTATTAGCAAAATCACAATTAGTAAACAAACAATCATCAAATTCTTTGTTGGTCAAAAATTGCTGAATTGCCACCAGCTTTGTAAATGTTTCTTGGTAATAATAAACTTCTTCCATTTAGTTGCCAAATAAACTTTTCATAATGGTTTGCAAGCCTTTAAAAGCCAAATAAATTGCACCAATGCAGCAACCAATACCTAACACTAACACCAAATAATGCCAATTATTTTGTTTGTTTATAAACGCATTGTAAATCACGGAAGGCCCAACAAATAATAAGGGTAAGGCCCAAGCCATGTATTTGATTCCCTGTGCTAAAACTTCCCGGTTGGTTTTCATGTGTTTTTTTTATTATGGTAAAAATTGACTGCTTTTCTCACGCTGCCCTGGGTGAGGAGCAAGTGTTCTGCCGTTTGATAATCAACATTGGTTTCATCCATAATCATTTTGGTGCCGCGATCGACGAGTTTGGCATTACTCAATTGCATATCGACCATTTTGTTGCCTTTTACTTTTCCCAACTGAATCATGGTTGCGGTGGATAACATATTCAACACCAATTTTTGGGCGGTACCGGCTTTCATTCGGGAACTTCCGGTTACAAATTCTGGACCCACTACCACTTCAATAGGAAAATTTGCAGTGAGGGCCAGCGGGCTTCCGGCATTGCAAGTAATGCAACCCGTAGAGATACCGAGTGCATTACACGCTTCTAAACCGCCAATTACGTATGGAGTTGTGCCCGAGGCAGCAATTCCAATTACTACATCATTGGTGGTTAAAGTATAGGCGTTCAAATCGATCCAAGCTTGGTTTGGATTGTCTTCGGCATTTTCGACTGCTTTGCGGATGGCTGCATCGCCACCAGCAATAATTCCAATTACCAAATCAAAGGGTACGCCAAAGGTTGGAGGACATTCAGAAGCATCTACAATTCCCAATCGGCCTGATGTACCGGCTCCTATATAAAACAATCGCCCACCCAAGTTTAGTTTAGCTACAATTTCGTGCACCAAAATTTCTATTTGCGGCAAGGCTTTTTCTACGGCCAAGGGCACAGATTTGTCTTCGTTATTTATGTTTTGCAACAAGTCCTGCACCGACATTTTTTCTAAATGTTGGTAATGGGAAGCTTGTTCTGTAGTTTTAGTAAAATGCATAGATCTAATTTGTTAAAGCAAATAGGCGAGTGCCATGCCCAGCACAATTACACTGATTTTGGCTACGTTAAATTTGTGCCCTTCGCTACTTTCAAATATAATGGTCGACGAAATATGAAACAAAATCCCAATCACTACGGCCGTAATTTCAGTTGCGTATTGATTGATGATAGGGGCTGACCCTCCCAGCAAAGTGCCTATGGGCGTCATGAATGCAAAACCCAACATAAAAATAAATAAGGCTCGTGCGTTTAAATTTCCTTTTCGAAAAAAAGTGGCCAAAATAATGGCAATAGGCAGATGATGAACCGCAATACCCAAAGCCAATGAAGGGTGTTGACTCACGGGAATTCCCTCTAATAGCGCATGCACGCACAAGCTAATAAATAGCAACCAGGGAATTTGAGTAATCGCATCGTGGCCGTGAACGTGTCCATGTTCGGCACCTTTTGAGGCAACCTCCAATACAATTTGGAACAAAATGCCCAACATGATAAAGAGGCCTATCGAAGGATTTGACGCGGCATAAACTTCTGGCAACAAATGAAAAATGGTGAGCGCCAATAAAAATGCTCCGCTAAAGGCCAAGAGTAATTTTAGGTTTTTCTTGTTTTTGGGTTCAAGGAAAAGGGCAATGCCGTAACCCAAAAGCACCGATAAGAAGGGCAATAAATAATTCATTATTTGAAAATCATAATGAGGCGTTCGCTCTCGGTTTTATGGAATTTTTTTAATTTGTAATCGCCAAAGACATCCAACAAATAAATGCCCGCCTTTTCCATCAGTTCTTGAAAATCGGCTAGGGTGAAGGCTCGTACTTTTTCGGTAAAATGATAGGCATTGCCTTGGTCTTCAAAATCGATCTCTTTGCAAATAAATCCGTCTTTTAAATAACGCTTGAGTTTGAAGCAAATGCCGTCGATGGTTTTTTCTTCTTCGGGCACCAACTGATTGAGCACGTAATTCACATTCATAAAATCAATTACGCCAAAGCCGTATTCGGTTAAATTATTTTTGATGTTAAGTAGCGTTTGCAAATGGTCCTCGTCGTTGTCAAAATACCCAAAACTGGTAAATAAATTGAAGATTGCATCGTAGGATTGGGCAAAATCTTCGCGCATGTCGTGCACCCGAAAATCCAAATTGGCATTGGCATTGCGTTGTGCCGTGGCGATACTATTGGCTGATAAATCGATGCCAGTTACCTTAAATCCCAACTGATTCAAGTAGATGGCATGTCGGCCTGCCCCACAAGCCAAATCGAGTACCGTGGCTTTTTCGGGCAGATTGAGGTAGTGCGTGAGCGTATCCATAAACAATTGCGCCTCACGGTAGTTGCGGTCTTTGTATAAAATGGGGTAATAAGGAGTGTCAAACCAGGAGGCAAACCAAGTTGCTGGCTGAGTTGAATCCGATTGTTGCGATTGTGACATTTGTGCGACTACAGTATTTTGAACCCCAAAAATACTGTATTTTTGCCAAGCATTTTCAATAAAACCAAATTGTTGCCGCCTGAAAATGCATTTTATAATGAGGCAATTATACCGTGAGATGGAAAATTTTAAAATGGTCGCCAAAACTTTTTTTGGCTTCGAAGAACTATTGGCAAAAGAACTGCAACAATTGGGTGCGCAAGAAGTAGAACCCGGCATTCGAATGGTTGCTTTTAAAGGTGATCAGGGTTTTATGTACAAAGCCAATTTGGCCTTGCGTACGGCCTTAAAAATATTGAAACCCATCTTTTATTTTAAAGCGACCAATGAAACGAATTTGTATACCGGCATTGCCAAAATCAAATGGAACAACTACCTCCAGCCACACCAAACCTTTGTAATTGACACCACGGTGCATTCAGATTACTTCAAGCATTCGCAGTTTGTATCCCAAAAATGCAAGGATGCCATAGTCGATCAGTTTCGAAACGAAACCGGTCAGCGCCCTAGTATTGATAAAGATTATCCCGATGTGCGCATCAACATCCACATTGCCAAAGACCAAGTTTCGGTGGCCTTGGATACTTCGGGAGCTTCATTGCATCACCGGGGCTACCGCACGGCTACCAATATTGCCCCGATTAACGAAGTATTGGCCGCGGGCATGTTGTTGCTTTCGGGTTGGGATGGACAAGGCGATTTTATTGACCCGATGTGTGGCAGCGGAACCATTTTGGCCGAGGCTGCCATGATTGCTTGCCAGATACCAGCCAACATCAACCGCAAAGAGTTTGCCTTCGAAAAATGGTCGGATTGGGATCCTGATTTGTTTGCCACAATCGAAACGGCCTTACTCAATAAAGTCCGTGAGTTTCACTTCACCATTACCGGCTACGACAAAGCGCCTAGTGCGGTATTGAAAGCCAAAGACAACATCAAAAATGCCAATTTACAAGATTACATCACGATACAAGAGTGCAATTTTTTTGATACAGAAAAAACTACTAAAGGGCCTTTGCATATGTTGTTTAATCCGCCCTACGGCGAACGATTGGACATTCAGATGGAGCGTTTTTATGCCGAAATAGGGGATACCCTCAAGAAAAGTTACCCAGGGACCAATGCTTGGTTCATTACGGGTAATTTAGAAGCTTTGAAGTTTGTGGGTTTGAAACCCTCTCGAAAAATTAAATTATTTAACGGAAGTTTGGAAGCTCGTTTGGTGAAATACGAAATGTATGAAGGCAGCAAACGCACCAAGTTTCAACAACCCGAAAACGAATAAGTATGACCAAATTACAACTTCGCGCATTTTTATACCAACTGGGCAGTTTTGCTGTCTTGTTTATTTTAGTTCGATACGCATTAGATCAGTACTCGTCTATATCAGGCTTTTGGGTTCCGTTTACAGCATTTGTAGTCGGCACACTTCTTAGTCCCAAATTTCAAGCCGTAAAGACCAAGGACGGCGAACGTTTGTTTGTGAGTTGGATTTTTGTAAAAGGGGTGAAGGAGATTTAGTTGTCTGTTGTCAGTTCTCGGTTTTCGGTTATCTGTTTTTACGTTTAATTTGATTTATACAAACACCTGCTATAAATATAGTGCTATAGCGAAGCGGATATATAAAACCGTTAACTTTAAACTGTTAACCGTAAACTTAAAACTACTTACTCCACTTTCACAAACTTTCTCGTGGTATTCCCAATTTTAATTAAATAAACTCCTGTAGCTAAGTCTGTTACTTCGAGCGTATTTTGTTGATTGGCGTTCAACAAACCCGATTGACAAATTTGTCCGGCTTGGTTGATAATTTGATAGGTATTGTCAGTCAATAAATTGGTGGCCCAATTTACATTCATTTCTTGTTTTACTAGTGTTGGAGAAATGGTAAATGCCTGGTTGTTGAACGTTGTGGTTTGCAACAAAGAGCCAGTACGTATGTCATCAATTACCAATCGAGATCCATACTGAGGTTCGATGCCTTCTTTGGCCATAGTAAACTCTACATACATATGGGTAGGAATACCCGTTTCGGAATAGGTGACAGGTATAGAAATAAAATGAAAAGCATCGTCCGTTGCTACTAAATCAGAAATTCCGCTAGCCATTTCGATTCCATCCTCATTTAGGATAATCAGCTTGGCTTCGGCTATTTCTGCCCCAATCGCAATAAATTTGTACATAAAGTTATACCAATCAA
>JAPLEX010000084.1 GCA_026390995.1 Flavobacterium sp. | reverse complement strand
ATACAATATCAAAATTTCCTTGTTCAAATACATCCACTGCATCTCTACCATTGTTGCAAGTGGTAACGAGATAGTTTTTCTTTTCGAGAAAGAGAATATGGGGTTTTAATAAATCAATTTCGTCGTCAACCCAAAGAATGTGTATTTGGCTCATGGTAGTTGTTTATGGAGTGGCAAATTACTGCAATACCAACGTATTCTTTTCATAAAAATTGCATAAATTTTCATGATTTGAGCATTCAAATACCTTCACAGGTATGCAGTAGTGAGTTGGTTTCAAAAAATCTGTACATTTGTTTCAAATTCGGATACATGAAAAGCAAATTACAACTAACAGTAGTCCTATTATTGGCGGGATATTCAACTCTGTTTGGTCAAATTCAAATTCACGAAAAAGACTACACCTTACGGTATTACCCCAATCAATTAACGATTCAATTTTTGGATTCCTTGGCTGCACAAACGGTTGTTTTAGAAGATGCTGTTTCGTCTGCTCCACTATCATTTGAACGCGCTACGAATCCTTTTGAAATTAATCTTACTCAGTTACAGCCGAGTCAAATCTTTAAAATAAAATACCTCGACAACCAACAACAACCCCAGTCCAGTTACATTGCCAATTCTTCTATTTCTTCAGGCACAATAGAAGTTTACTTTAATCACACCGTTGCGACTGCGTTTGCCCAATCCCAAGCGGCGATTAATCTGGGAGATTTATTAGATGAAAAATTAATTTCGTTCATCAACGAATGCCAACAAGATTTATCTATTGCCATTTACAATTCCTATTCGCCCACTTCGTCTACTGGCATTGCGGGAGCCATCAACGCTGCCTTTGATCGAGGAGTGAAAGTGCGAATCATATATGACGGCAGTACCAGCAGCCTGATGATTCCGCTATTAAATCCGCTTATCCCTATCTTGGCTAGCCCAAGCAGTTCGTCTTATGGCATCATGCACAACAAGTTTGTGGTATTTGATGCCGAAAGTTCCGATCCCAACAAGCCGTTTGTGTGGACAGGGTCAACCAATTGGACTGCTTCCCAAATTGACGGTCCCGATCGCAACAATGCGATTGTAATACAAGATCAAGCTTTGGCCTTGGCCTACAAAATGGAGTTTGACGAAATGTGGGGCAGTACTACCATGATTCCCAATGCTGTTAATTCAAAGTTTGGCCCTTATAAATCGGATAATACTCCGCATCATTTTGTGGTGGGTAATAAGGTGATTGATGCCTATTTTAGCCCGAGTGACGGGACCAATTCCAAAATAATTGACGCCATCAACTCGGCCGATTCAGATCTAGAAATTGCCACCATGCTGATTACACGAACTGACGTAAAAAACGCGCTATTAGATAAATACAATGCGGGCTTAACCAATATTAATCTATTGGTAGACAGTCAAAATCCTTCCGGAAATCAAATCTCTGCAATACAGGCTGGATTGCCGCAAGGACATGCCATGGTGTTTAGCCTGAGCGGCATCATGCACCACAAGTTTTTGGTAGCCGATAATTTTAATTCCAATTCAGATCCGTTAGTTCTCACAGGCTCGCACAATTGGAGCAATTCGGCCGAAACCAAAAACGACGAAAATGTATTGGTCGTTCACGATGCCAATATTGCCAACCAATATTTCCAGGCCTTTGCCGATTTGTACCAACAAGCAGGCGGCAATATGGAGTTTTTAGACATTCAAGCAAGCCCATCAAACACAAGACTTTGTACAATGTATCCCAATCCTACCGCAGGAAATTGCACGGTCGATTGGGATCAAACTTTGTCAACTTCCGTAAAAATTAGCATTTATTCTCTGCTTGGCAAGGCTGTTTTTACACAACAATTCACTAATGCAACAACTGCCACACTTTCTGTAGCTGACCTCAAATCGGGTATTTATTTTGTATCGGTTGAAACGCCGCAAGGCCAAGAAATTTTCAAGTTGATTAAAAAATAAGTCGTTTTTTTGGGTTGTTTTAGTTGTGAAAAGTTGTGATTTCGTCTTACTTTTGTCCAAACAACACAACACATGAGTTCTACTATTACGACTACCCATTTTCAATTTCCTAATCAAAAATCGGTTTATCGCGGCAAAGTGCGCGAAGTATATAACATCAACGACAATTTGTTGGTGATGATTGCCACCGATCGCTTGTCGGCATTTGATGTGGTGTTACCCAAAGGCATTCCGTATAAAGGTCAAATCTTGAATCAAATTGCGACCAAATTCATGGAATTAACGGCTGATATTGTACCCAATTGGTTGATAGCGACACCTGATCCAAATGTGGCTGTGGGCCATTTGTGTGAACCTTTTTGATAAATTTCCAATCCCTATAATTACGCCAACAACCAAAGCTGATAATGGTTTTCATGACGAAGATATTTCTCGTGAAGCTATTTTAGCGAAAGGAATTGTTTCAGAAGAAGATTATTTGGTATTAGAAAAATATACGAGAGCCTTGTACCAACGCGGAACCGAAATTGCGGCTTCGCGCGGTTTAATTTTAGTAGACACCAAATACGAGTTTGGCAAAACCAAAGACGGACAAATCGTTTTGATTGACGAAATCCACACGCCAGATTCTTCCCGTTATTTTTATGTTGAGGGTTACCAAGATCGCCAGGATCAAAACGAAGAACAAAAACAATTGTCTAAAGAATTTGTGCGCCGTTGGCTCATCGAAAACGGATTCCAAGGCAAAGAAGGGCAACAAATTCCAGAAATGACGGATGCTTATATTGAAACGGTTTCGGAGCGCTACATTGAATTATTTGAAAACATATTGGGCGAAAAATTCGTGAAGGCCGATATCTCGAATATCCATGAGCGGATTGAACATAACGTCTTGAATTTCTTAAGCAAATAACAATAAAAAAGCCCCTATTTCAGGGGCTTATTGTTTTACTTGAAGTAAGAGAAATTATGATTGTTCTCAATCTTCAATAAACTCTCGTAAATCAGT
Source organism: Flavobacterium sp. (assembly GCA_026390995.1). Taxonomy (GTDB): domain Bacteria; phylum Bacteroidota; class Bacteroidia; order Flavobacteriales; family Flavobacteriaceae; genus Flavobacterium. Next base: position 22,790 of record JAPLEX010000084.1, on the reverse strand, counting down.
TTGATGACATTTTCTACGTCGTCGCGGTGCACCATCTCAACGGTAGTGTGCATATAACGCAAAGACAAGGAAATCAAGGCCGAAGCCACGCCGCCATTGCTGTAGGCAAACGCATCGGTGTCGGTTCCGGTTACGCGGGAAGTAGCGTGACGTTGAAACGGAATTTCTTTTTCTACAGCGGTGGATACGATCAATTCGCGTAAAATATTTTGTGTAGCAGGCGCATAGGCAATTACCGGGCCTTTGCCCATTTGCAAGTCGCCTTCAATTTTCTTTTCGATCATCGGGGTAGTGGTGTCGTGGCACACATCGGTTACAATCGCCACGTTGGGTTTGATCGTTTGGGTAATCATCTCGGCCCCGCGCAAGCCAATTTCTTCTTGCACCGAATTGACGATGTATAAACCAAAAGGCAATTTGACTTTATTTTCGTGCAACAATCGGGCTACTTCGGCGATCATAAATCCGCCCATGCGATTATCCAAAGCACGACATACAAATTTGTTTTCATTCAAAATCATAAATTCATCGGGGTAGGTAATTACACAGCCCACATGGATACCTAATTTTTCTACTTCTTCTTTGGTGCTGCAGCCGCAGTCAATAAATATATTGTGTAGCGTAGCATTTTCTTCTTTGCCGCGGTTGCGCGTATGGATCGCTGGCCAACCAAATACGCCTTTTACAATTCCGTTTTTGGTGTGGATATTTACCCGTTTTGAGGGAGCAATCTGGTGATCTGACCCGCCATTGCGAATCACGTAAATCAAGCCGTTATCGGTAATGTAGTTCACGTACCACGAAATCTCATCGGCATGTCCTTCAATGACTACTTTAAAAGGAGCATCTGGATTTATTACGCCCACAGCTGATCCATACACATCGGTAATAAAGGTATCTACATAGGGTTTAAGGTAGTCCATCCACAATTTTTGTCCTTCTGATTCGTGTCCGGTAGGCGAGGGGTTGTTTAAGTAAGTTTCAAGAAAAGTTAAAGAATCCTTGTTTAATAGGGTATTCGTGCTCATGGAGTAGATTTTTTTTATTTTGGCTAAAATATAAATTTGATTTATCAGTTCTGTAATTAATGTATAATTTTGAACTCAAATTTCTAAAGGTATGAAGCTGCGTATAAGTTTATTGTTTCTTTTACTTTGTTTTACTGCATCAGCGCAAGTGGTTGTGCAGGATACTGTAAAAATGGGGTATCAACTCAAGGAGACCGATACCTTGTCAGAACCAATTGAATTAGAAGAGATTACGATATATAAAGAACGATTAGATCCTGCGGCTAAAAAGGAATTTTTGTTGTTGCAAAACCGTGTCTACAAGGTGTATCCTTTTGCTAAAATTGCCGCCGAACGCTTGCAAATGTTGAATAAAAATTTAACTAACATCAAAGGAAAGCGGGAACGCAAACAGTATTTTTCTATGGTTGAATCCTATATGGATAATGAATTTAAAGATCGACTCAAGAAATTGTCCCGAAAACAAGGGCAAATTTTAGTCAAGTTACTGTACAGACAAACGGGTGTTACCACCTATGATTTAATCAAAGATTTAAAAAGTGGTTGGAGCGCTTTTTGGTCGAATGGTACTGCCAGAATGTTTGATATAAATTTAAAAACACCTTACCTTCCCTACGAAGACAACGAAGATTTTTTAATTGAAACCATTTTATATCGCGCCTTCAATCGCGGCAGACTCATTAAACAAGAAGCGGCTACTCCAATAGACTACGACGCCTTGTCTGATTTTTGGGAAGCGAAGGTGAAGTAGGGTTGTCGGTTCTCCGTTCTCCGTTTTCGGTTGTTTGTTGTTTGTTTTTTTTCTTAGAGCTTTTATCTTTCTTCGATTGGTTATTACACTTACATCCAATTTTAAATGCAGCCAAGTTATAATCTAAAGCCGTGACGCTGCCCTGATCGTGTGTGGTCAGCTCCATTTTCATTTTACTGCACTTATAAATCGATACATCAGGATGATGTCCAACGGCATCAGCTTGCTGGGCCACCTTCAATAAAAATTCACACAATTGAGTTTGGGTTTTAAATTCAAAGTGTTTTGTCAATCGGTTATTCTCTATGATCCATTTCATACAATACTATTTTAACTCTAAAAATACCAAATATAATTCAGCAAGGGCTTTATTTGTTTCGATTAGAAATTATAACTCAAATAAATTTTTCAACTGTTTGTTTGTGCGCAATTAATTTTCTCTACATTTGCCCTGTATTTCGAACCCATTAAGGGTACCAACCGAGTGAAGACACCACGGTGGTAAAACAATACGGGCCCGTCCGGTCAAAATAAACGCAAGTTTCCAGACACCTATTTATCGAAATACAAATAACGATTGTTTAATTAAATCTTTGTTTGTATGAAAAATTCAGTACAAATTTTCCTGAAAGACCAAGCCGTAATTCACTACGAGGCTACGGTCAAAAAAACAACTCACATTTTTGTGAATGTGCACGAATTACAAGAAGGCCATTCGCCACTATTTCTTGTCATTGAACACCAACAAACCAACTCGGTTTTAGAACTCAGTAAGGTTTCGCCCTTTGCGGTCTTGTATTTTAATGATGAGCTACATTTTGGGGGAGCGGCCTACAGCCTCAACGGATCTGAATCTGCATTTGGAACCGGTACGTCCTACAAAAATGTACTGCTCTTGCCTTATCCCATTCCTTTTGATTTGGCGAATGTTTCACATCTTATTATAGGATAAGCCTGTGCTTAGGGGAGAATTTTAATCACAATCAAACAACAAAAAAACAATGGAAAACAAGATAAAAAACCTAGACGAAAAATGGTATGAATACCGCCAATTCCCAAAAGGATATGGCCAATTTCCGTATTTAATATTAAAAACTGGCCATGCCATGTTTATGCAAATCCCAATTCATTTTAATACGCATGGTGACTACACCAAATACCCAGGCGCGAATATTGAGGGCATAAGCGAGCAAGAATTGGCCGAGTATGAATTAAACAAAACCGCACCGCTACATGACAAGATCATGGAAAAATGCGAATGGATCAAAAACAAGATTGAATCGGATAAAAACAAGCCGTGTAGAATTTGTTTGGTTGAAGATCCAAATACCGCCTATTATTTTGAAGAAGAACAAATTACGTTTTCGAACAGACCACCGCATGGTGGTTCGCTACTCACGCAAGAATACAAGGTTATCGCGATGAATGTGCAACATTATACATAAGAAATATGGAAACGAATGTACACCCAATGTATGCCCATACACACGCTAGTCTGCGAGAGAAAGTTGAAATTTTAGCCACAAATCCATTTCGGTATTATGTAGCACCCAATCTTTGGATTGGTCAAAATGCAAGCCGAATCAGAGAATTGGACAGCTTGTTGCGCCAAGCTAAACTAGAGGCTGATGAATTACTTTGCCAACGAATACTGGAAATTCAACAGCAACTTCGAGTAAATTATAAAATTGAAATTTAATAAATTATCTCCCGAGCCCTTTGCCCAAATTGGCTAAGCAAACGTTGTTTACTATTCCCTACTGACCAAAATAACCGATCCAGTAGGGAATAATTTTTTTACCAAATAAGTTTCACTTTAGGACAACTTTTATATATTTGCTGTTTAGTATAAGCCAATCCTATGAATATTCACCGTAAATACCGCAAGGTCGTTTTCTATAAAAATTATTTTGAAGATTTTTTCACAAAACAACAGCTGCAGGTTAAACATAAAATAATTTGGACGCTACAATTTTTAGAAGAAGTAGATCGCATTCCAATAGCTATTTTAAAACACTTGGCTGGAACAAAAGGACTCTATGAATTGAGAGTAAAACAAGGGTCAGATATTTACAGGATATTTTGCTTTTTTGATAAAGGACAGCTTGTAATTATATTAAATGGCTTTCAAAAGAAAACACAAAAAACACCCTCAAACGAAATTGCTCTTGCATTAAAAATAAAAAAGGAATACGAATATGAAAAACACCAAAACACTCAGTGAATTTAAAGACCAGCATTTTGGTACAGAAGGTACAGCAAAACGCAATTTGCTAGAAGCAGGTTATGAGCAGTTTAAATTGGGAACCTTAATCCAAGAAGCTCGAATAGATCAAGGGCTTACGCAAGAACAATTGGCTTTTAAATCGGGCACCACCAAATCGTATATTTCAAAAATTGAAAACAACATCAAAGAAGTACGGTTTTCAACCCTCCAGAAAATAGTAGAATTGGGCTTAGGTGGACAAGTAGAAGTGTCAATTAGATTCTAATACAAACCTAATCTTTTGCCCAAGCTTACAATCAAAAATCGAAGCTCTAGCGCTTTTCTCGAACAGGCGAAGCAATCATCCCGAAGTTTCGGGTCAAAAATCATCAATTAAAATCGTTGCCCAAGAGCTTTTTCTTCAACAGTCAAAGCAATCAACAATCAACAATCGTTAATCAATACCCTACATACTCCGAAATCTCCAACCCATACCCAATCATTCCGACGCGTTTGGCTTGCATAGAATTGGAGATAAGGCGTATTTTTGAAATGTCTATGTCATGTAAAATTTGGGCCCCAATACCAAAGTCTTTGAGGTCCATTTTTATTTGAGGAATCTTGGCATTGCCTTCGGTTTGCAATTGTTTGAGTTCGGACAATCGATTCAATAAATCAGCCGAATCCAATTCGCTATTAATAAAAATTACTGCGCCTTTTTGTTCTTGAAGAATCAGCGAAAAAACTTCTTCCATTTTTTTGTCTCGGCTGTCGGTGAGGCCATTCAGGATATCGTTGTTGGCTTGGTTAGAAATTATTTTCGTGAGAATGGATTCACCGTTGTTCCAACTTCCTTTGGTGAGGGCTATGTGGACTTGTTTGTTGGTAGTTTGTAAATAGGCGCGCAAACGGAAAGCCCCAAAACGGGTTTCCATTTCAAAGTCTTCTTTTTTAACGATCAAGCTGTCGTGTAGCATGCGGTAGGCGACCAAATCTTCTATAGAGACCAATTTCAAATTAAATTTCTTGGCCACTACAACCAGTTCGGGCAATCGGGCCATTGAACCGTCTTCATTCATAATTTCTACTATCACACCAGCTGGTTTAAAGCCCGCTAAACGCGCAAAATCAATAGCGGCTTCGGTATGCCCCGTTCTGCGCAACACGCCGCCTTGCTTGGCAGTTAAAGGAAAGATATGTCCCGGACGTGCCAATTCGTGCGGTTTGGTGTCTTCGTTTACCAAAGCCAATATAGTTTTGGCCCGATCGGCCGCCGAGATTCCGGTGGTCACACCATGGCCTTTCAAATCTACTGAAACGGTAAAGGCCGTTTCCATGTGATCGGTGTTGTTTTTCACCATGGAATGGAGTTCCAATTCGTGGCAACGTTTTTCGGTAAGTGGCGCACAGATTAAGCCGCGACCATGTGTAGCCATAAAGTTGATCATCTCGGGCGTGACTAATTCGGCCGCAGCCAAAAAGTCGCCTTCGTTTTCGCGATCTTCGTCATCAACCACAATAATTATTTTGCCTTGGTTTTTAAAAGCAGTTTGTATCGGAATTGTGAACGCGTCAAAAGAGAACGCACCCAAATCATTAGTAGCCCGGTAGGATAAAAAGATAGCAAGCGGAAGCAATACAAGGGTTGACATCCAACAGCCTAAAAAGGGTGATATACCGTTTTCTGAAGCCACTTTTTTGCCAAATGTATTGATGAAGTGAAAGATGATAAAAATTAATACCGCAAATACGATAGGCAAACCCAATCCCCCTTTGCGGATAATGGCTCCCAAAGGTGCGCCAATAAAAAACATTAAAATACAAGCAAAGGCTATTACAAATTTATCAAAGAGTGCAATCCAATGGTTGTTGATGTTTTTGGTTTTGGCTTCCATTTCATATTTGGATCCTTCAATCGAAAAATTGGTGTTGGTAATCGTGCTATTGGCTATCGTATAAATGTCTTTTTTCTCATCTATGGTTTGCTGAGCCAATAAATCTGGCTGGTAGCGGTAGAGTTTCAATTTGGCTTGTGCTGCTGCTGTTTTTTCGTTTAAGGCATTGCGTTGGGATATATTATCCGTAAAGGAAATTACGTCTTTGTGGTATATTTTTTGGAGCGAATCAATGGTGTATTTCAATTCACTTACGGTGAGCATGTTATTGGTGTTTGTTATCTCGGCTGAATCGTCTGCAGAACCGTTCAATTTGGATAAATCAATGTTGATGATGTATTTTTTGAATGACGATTTGGCAAAGGGTAATTTGTTGCGGTCTTCGTATTTTTTTGGGATGATGTCTTCGTAGTAGAATCCGTCGTGGAGTACAAGTTGTAATATATTGGAATCGTTGCTGCTAATGAGTTCGCCGTCTTTGGCTTTAATTACATTTTTACTCCCGTCGTATTGGTTTACTTTTTTGTGTATGGTAATGCCGTGCAGGAAATTTCCGTTTTCGCCTGTTTTTTTGTCGACTTTAATGTTGTAAAAACCAACGTCACTAAATTGCCCTTCGGCAATGGCCATGGCTGGTTTTACTTGAGCAATGTCTTTTCTAAAATTAATAAACTTGTACTCAGCCAAGGGAATTACATTGTTGGCAAAGAAAAAAGCGGCAATACTCAATAATAAAATAAAGAGGGTAGAACTGCGCATGGCTCTATTGAACGAAATGCCAGACGATTTGATTGCGGCAAATTCATAGTTTTCGGCCAAATCACCAAAGGTCATGATCGAGGCCAACAATACCGAAAGTGGCAGCACCAAAGGAACTACACTGGGCATTTTGTATAGCAAGAATTTTAGTATTACAATCGTATCCAAATCTTTTCCAGCCAATTCAGCGATGAATAACCAAATAGTTTGCAGGATAAAAATGAGGAACAAGATTACAAATACCGAAGTAAAGGTAAACAGGAACGTGCGTAAGATGTATTTGTCAAGAATTTTCAACGGCTTATTCAATCGTATTGAGGTAGTAGTTTGGGTATTTGGTTTTATCAAATTTAAACTGACTTTCAGGTAACTTTTGATTGGTTTTAAATGAGACAACGGTCAAAGTGGTCTTAGTACCGTTTTTACCCACCTCGATCAAGTTGTAAATTTGTTTGGCTTTGGTGTCAATTCCCAATAAAATTTGTTTGCGTTGGTCTTTGGCTGTTGTGGGTACTAATTTGATATATTGAATGCTGCGGCCTTTCACAGTTTGACTAATATCCCAAGTATACGAGTAACCTTTGTTGTAAAAGGTTAACATTTTAGAAGGAGTAATCAAATTGTCTTCTTTGTCGTTTCCTTTGGATATCGTAATTTCTTCGTCTTCTGGGTTGATGGTATACACTCGTTTTCCATCAAAAAGCTTTGTCACACCCATGAGTTGCAAGAGGTATTTGTTATTTTGCAATACCACCGAGCCGCTGCTTTCTTGGTTTACATTTTCCTTGGAATTTTGCAAACTGTATTTAAAATCAATTTTAATGGTTTTATAGGTTTTCACTTTTGAACTCACTTGATTCAAGAGGTTTTTTGCTTTTTTGTCTTGGGCTTGTACTTGTGCACTTAGGGCGAATACGAGTACCCAAAATAATAATTTTTTCATGTGAGTTTAATCGATTTGTTCATTACTAAAAAACTGATCCAAAGCACTCAAATCGGAGAGGTTTACGTTGCGTGCTTTACTGCCTTCAAACGGACCAACAATTCCGGCAGCTTCCAATTGATCAATGAGGCGACCGGCGCGGTTGTAGCCTAACTTCAATTTACGTTGCAACAAAGAAGCCGATCCTTGCTGAGCCGTAACAATAATTTCTGCCGCTTCACGAAAAAGTGAATCGCGTTCAGAAATATCCATATCTAGGTGACTTCCTCCGCCATCTTCGCCCACAAATTCAGGCAACAAATAGGCATCGGGATAGGCTTTTTGGGAGCCAATAAATTCGGTGATTTTTTCTACTTCTGGGGTATCAACAAAGGCACATTGCACACGGATTAAGTCATTTCCGTTAGAAAACAACAAATCCCCGCGCCCAATTAATTGATCGGCACCTTGGGTATCTAAAATAGTTCTAGAATCAATTTTTGAAGTTACACGAAAGGCAATACGGGCCGGGAAATTGGCCTTGATAATTCCGGTAATTACATTTACCGACGGACGTTGCGTAGCAATGATCAAGTGAATTCCAATGGCACGAGCCAACTGGGCCAAACGGGCAATGGGCGTTTCTACTTCTTTGCCAGCGGTCATAATTAAATCGGCAAACTCATCGACTACCAAAACAATGTAGGGCAAAAATCGATGGCCCAACTCAGGGTTGAGTTTGCGCGCTTTGAACTTTTCGTTGTATTCCTTAATGTTGCGCACCATGGCGTCTTTAAGCAAGGAATAGCGGTTGTCCATTTCTACGCAAAGCGAATTCAAGGTATTGATTACTTTGGTGTTGTCGGTAATAATGGCATCGCCAGAATCGGGTAATTTGGCCAGGTAATGGCGCTCAATTTTGTTAAATAAGGTCAGTTCCACTTTTTTGGGATCAACCAAAACAAATTTCACTTCGGCCGGATGTTTTTTGTACAACAAAGAGGTCAGTACAGCATTTAATCCTACCGATTTTCCTTGTCCAGTTGCTCCCGCCATCAACAAGTGGGGCATTTTAGCCAAATCAACCACAAAAGTTTCATTCGAGATGGTTTTTCCTAATGCAATAGGCAATTCCATTTCGGCTTCTTGAAACTTGGTCGATCCAATTACGCTTTTCATCGAAACCATCGTAGGGTTCTTGTTGGGCACCTCAATACCAATGGTTCCTTTGCCCGGAATAGGGGCGATGATACGAATTCCCAAGGCCGATAACGAAAGTGCAATGTCGTCTTCTAAACTTTTAATTTTTGAAATCCGAATACCGGCTTCGGGTACAATTTCATACAAGGTAACCGAAGGACCTACGGTAGCTTTAATTTGTGCAATTTCAATTTTGTAATTGCGCAGGGTTTCAACAATTCTGTTTTTGTTTTCTTCTAATTCTTCTTGGTTTATGGTAATTCCTCCGCTTGAATATTCTTTCAGCAAGTCAAGCGTAGGGAATTTGTAGTTGGACAACTCTAAGGTTGGGTCAAATAAACCAAAATCGGCTACCAAACGAGCGGCCAAATTTTCTTCGGTGGTGGCTTCTTCGGCCGCCATTTCGATCACAAAATTCTCGTCTTGTGTAGGGATAATCTCTGGAGCTACATAGGGTTTTTCGATATGAGCATGTACTTTGGTACCGGGATCCAACTGAATCTCAGAGGCATTGGCAATTGTAGGTTTCAGGGAATCTTTATCAATTTCAAATGCCGAAGTTTTTAAGACCGGTTCGGGAATTTCTTCTTCTATTTGGGGGTGCGCAGGTTTTTCAGGCATTTCATTTACCGCGTATTCTTCTAAGTTATAAGCGGTTTCTGCTAACGAATTAGGTGCTTCTAGCGATTCCATATCGGCAGCAAATTCTTTTTTGCGTCTTTCAAAAAAGGATTTAATTCCGTCAGGATTGATTTTAATTTTAAATATAAGGTAAACAAACACAGACAATACCAATGCCAAGAATGTACCGGTGCTTCCCACATAATCTTGGGCAAACGAATTCATTTCATAGCCTACTATTCCTCCCAATTCGGGCATGCTGTTGGCAAAATAACCAAAGCCAATAGAAAAGAGTACTAGGGCATATAAATCCCAAAACAAAATGGATTTAAGTTTTTTGAGCGGAGCGTCCAACACCAAAAAAGCACCCAAAATCGCGAAGAATTTAACAAATAAAAAGGAGGCTACCCCAAAACCGCGGTTGATAAAGAAATCGGCCAAAACGGCACCAAATTTTCCCAAAAGATTTTGTGCTTTTTCCCGGCGATCAGTCAAAGCGCTCAGTGTGCTTTGGTCTTCGTAGCCGTGCATAAAATAGGATATAAAAGCAACCAATAAGGCCACAGCAAACAAGACCAACACGATACCGAGTAATAGTTTATGTTGACGGGTAAATTGCCATTCGGCTTTAGGAGCAGCGGTTTTGGTCTCTGAACTTTTTACTGTTTTTGCCATGCCCAAGTATTTTTTTTGAATTGGTTAAAACAAACGGGGGAGGTAGATTATAGACCAAATTGTTATAGCGGCCATCGCAGCAAAAAAAACGGCACCAGCAGCAATATCTTTGATGAATCCGATGCGTTTGTGGTAATCGGGGTGTATAAAATCGGCAATTTTTTCAGCCGCTGTATTTAAACTCTCTACACTCAAAACCAAGCCTAGGGCGAGTGTTTGAAACATCCATTCTTCTTTAGAAATATCAAAATAAAAACCAAGGCAAATGGTTACTAGCCCAACAAAGGATTGCACCATGATGCTGTGCTCGGTCTTGATTAATTTGATACAGCCATTAAAAGCAAATCCAATGCTTTTAAAACGGCCCACAAAAAAAGAGTTGTCTTTTTGAAATTCCATGCTTTATCTAGTTATTTAATGCAGCAATGGCTGCGTCGTAATTGGGTTCGTCTGCAATTTCACCTACTTGTTCAGTATAAATAATTTTTCCGTTTACGTCAATCACTACAATCACTCTAGAATGCAAACCTGCCAATACGCTATCGGCAATGGTAAGGCCGTAGTCTTGTCCAAAATGCCCGTCTACAAAATCAGATAAATTAATCACATTCTCAATTCCTTCGGCCCCACAAAAACGTTTTTGAGCAAAGGGTAAATCACGAGAAACACACAGTACTTTGGTGTTGGTCAAGGCAGCAGCTTTTACATTAAATTGACGTACCGAGGTAGCACAGGTTCCAGTATCGATACTGGGAAAAATATTGAGTACCAATCGACTGCCTGCAAAATGGGCCAAATTGACTTTGGAAAGATCGGTTTGTATGAGTGAAAAATCGGGAGCCATTTCGCCTACTTGAGGCAAATTTCCTACTGTGTTTATGGGATTTCCACCCAAAGTTATTTGTGCCATAGCTAGTTTTTTTAAAGCTTCAAAAGTAAACAAATATATTGGGAATAAAAAAAGTAAAATACCTTGCAGTATGCCGCAAATTTGGCACTAGCAAGGAGCCTAATTTTTTAAAAACTTTACTAAATAAGGTCGATTGTCCAGTTCGAATTGGATCCAATAAATGCCAAGGGACAATGCTTGGCAATCTATTTCTTGTTGGGTATTTCCTTTTGCAACGATTCTTCCGTTAGCGTCCAAAAGGGTGCAGGCGGCATACCTGGTTTCCCCAATAATTTTCACGGTTTCATTGTCTTGGTTATAACTTACCGAAAGCGCTAGTTTGGCAGGTGTTGAAACAGCCAATTCACTGCAGTATTGAAATACAGAAAATATAGGTAAGGGAAAATTACCGGTATTAAAATTAAAAAAACTTTGGTTTTCATAGGCCGATCCTTGTCCCCATGCATCGCAATTGTTAGAAGGAATCCAATCGGGTGCCCAATAAATTACGCCTAGACCGCCACAATTGTATACCAATTGGACCAAATCATGAAAAAAAGTTTGTTGACCAATGGGGCTAATGGGGTAGGATAAATTCCCGTAGCTGTTTCCTATATTGGAATAGGCATCACCGGCAGCTGTGGTCCAAGGCACTCCGGTTTCCATTACGAGTACATCTTTGTTGTAAGTGTTTTTTAGGGTAGAAATAATATCCCCAAATTGAGACAAATTTGTTACGGAGGACCAAACTGGGTAAAAAGACAACCCATAAATATCAAAGTTTGATATGCCCTTGTTGGCAAATAAGGCCGCCAACCAAAGGGCTGAGTCGTCGGTAAAATGAAGTGCTTTTTTGATGCTAGTTCCGTGCGCAGTATTAAAATCATCTACAGCAGAAAGCGCCCGATTAAATTTAGTAGCATCGGCGGGCCAAACCCAACCGTTGGTAGTAGCCGTTTCATCCACAAATCCCCAAGTAGTTTCGTTGCCAATTGCAATGATGTTTGGCAACACGTTTTGGTTGTGTAAATGGGTGAGTACTTTGGTGGTGTAGTTGTAGATGGAATCGAGCAAAACGGATTGAGACAGACCCTGCCACGCTGCAGGCATTTTTTGTTTTTGCGGATCATTAAAATAATCGCCATAATGCACCGAAAGTTCCAACTGCATTCCAAAGCTTTTGGCTTGTTCAAAGGTGTTAGTCACATCGGCAAGTGAACTCATCGTGCTCTGATTTCCGCAAAAATCCAATTGATTGGCGGGAGTATGAAACAATCGTGCTCGGACGATATTGGCGCCCTTTTCGGCAAATAAACTGTAGGGATTTTGCACCACTCCTTGACTGTTTTTATAGATCCCGCCATTTGCCAACACGGAGTTGCTGTAGGATAGATCAGCCCCTATCAATTGACATTGACTGGTTGCTTTAACCGATAGAATGATAAGTATAACGAACAGCAGTTTTTTCATACGGCTAAATTGAGTTTCAAAAGTAGGGATTTTTGTTGTCAGTTGTCGGTTGACTGTTTTCTGTTGTCAGTCAGTTTTCTGTTGTCAGTTTTCGGTTATCAGTTCTCGGTTGTTTGTTTTCCGTCCATCGTTTTCCGAATTCCGATTTTCTTTGTATACTGGTTTAAGCGTTTAAGCGATTAACCGTTTAAGCTTTATTAAGCGATAATCGAAAAGCGATAATCGAAAAGCGGTCATCAAGCAACGGATCTCGGTTCTCTATTAATTACTAATTATTTATTTTTCATTATTAATTAATTCCTCTTTTCCTTGCGTATTCCTCTTTGATTGTGGAATTTTGAACCACTTTATAATTTACCATGGATCACACACATTACATCAGCAGCGAAACCTTGAGTTTGGAGTTGCTTCACGAAATTTTAAGTCAACACAAAACCATAGCGTTATCAGACGAAGCGCAAAACAACATTCAAAAGTGCCGCACTTATTTGGACGAAAAAATGAAAGCCCATGACGAACCCATCTACGGGATCAACACGGGTTTTGGTTCGTTGTGTACTGTGAAAATATCATCCGAAAATTTAACGCAGCTTCAAGAAAACTTGGTCAAATCGCACGCCTGCGGCATAGGCGAGGAGGTTCCACACGAAATTGTGAAACTGATGTTGTTGCTCAAAATCCAATCCTTGAGCTATGGCTATTCGGGTGTGCAATTGCAAACCGTGCAACGCTTGGTTGATTTTTACAACCACGATATTTTACCGGTAATCTATACCCAAGGTTCATTAGGTGCCAGTGGCGATTTGGCTCCGTTGGCGCATTTGTCCTTGCCCTTGTTGGGCGAAGGCGAGGTCTATTTTGAAGGAAACAAAATGTCTAGTGCGCAAGTATTAGCCAAATTCAATTGGTCGCCCATAGCTTTGCAGTCCAAAGAGGGATTGGCCTTGTTGAATGGAACGCAATTCATGAGTGCCTATGGTACTTTTGTAACCCTAAAAGCAATGAAGTTAAGCTGGTTGGCCGATTTGATTGCCACTATATCTTTAGAAGGTTTTGATGGTCGTAAAGAACCGTTTTCAGAGTTAATCCATTTTATTCGTCCGCACAAAGGTCAAATCAATACCGCCACACGCATCAACGAATTTTTAGAAGGCAGTGAAATCATCGCCCAACACAAAACGCAGGTGCAAGATCCGTATTCGTTTCGCTGCATCCCACAAGTACATGGTGCCTCCAAAGACGCGATTGATTACGTTAAAAAAGTAATGAAAACCGAGATCAATTCGGTTACCGACAACCCCAATGTGTTTATCGAAAGCGATCAAATCATTTCGGGTGGAAATTTTCACGGTCAACCCTTGGCCTTGGCGCTTGATTTTATGGGAATTTCCTTGTCTGAATTAGGCAGTATTTCTGAGCGCAGAACCTACCAACTCATTTCTGGAACGCGCAATTTGCCCGCATTTTTGGTGAATAATCCGGGACTCAATTCCGGCTTTATGATTCCACAATATACCGCGGCCAGCATCGCTAGTCAAAATAAACAATTGGCCACTCCGGCCAGTATCGATAGCATTGTTTCCTCCAACGGACAAGAAGATCACGTGAGTATGGGAGCGAATGCCGCTACCAAATGTTTGCGTATTGTAGACAATCTAGAGCGCATCTTAGCCATTGAATTGATGAATGCTTCTCAAGCCATTTCGTATCGTGCACCGCTTAAATCCAGCCCGTTGATAGAACAATTTTTGCAGTCGTATCGAGCCATTTGTCCATTGGTTACCGAAGATCGAATCTTACACACCGACATGGTGAATTCAGTAGAATTTTTGGGAAGTTTCCAAATAGATTTTGAGTTGTTGGAAAACTAAATTAGTTTTTCGAAGCCAAATTTTTTCGGTTGTGACGGCGCTTGTACTGGGTTTGTTTCAAGTTTTGTTGCCCGCTGATGATACTGATATTGCCATCCATTTCGAGTAAAGCCAATTTCACTTCGGTGTAATGTTCCAAGCCATGTTCCCGAAGCGCTTGATGCAATTCGTCACTCGAAATGCTCAAATCAGACAAGGCTTTGTAATCGGCTTTGCCATCATGAATTAAGACGATAGGTTTTTCTTGAATTATTCCATTGAGTTTAGGAAAACGGAACATTAATTTTTTAATAAAAAAGTTTACCATAAATAACACCAAAGCTGCGGTTATCCCACCCGATAAAGAAGTATTGCTCCCCACCATGGCATTTTGCACCGCATTGCTAATGAGTAAAATGAGAATAATGTCGGCGGTATTGAGCTGCGACAATTCTTTTTTGCCAAAGACGCGTAAAGCCAGTAACATAAAAAAATAAACAGCCAGACTTCTGATAACAACCTCTATGTATTCGTTCATGATTACAGCCATTTGCAATAGCGCTCAATGGCTTTAATCATTTCGCCGGCGATATCTTTGTTTGTAGCGTTTTCAATTCCTTCTAATCCTGGTGAAGAGTTCACTTCTAGCAACAGCGGGCCTTTCGACGAACGAATAATATCCACACCAGCTACTCGTAAATCCATGGCCTTGGCTGCTTTGATGGCAATTCGTTTTTCATCAGAAGTTGGTTTTATCACAGAGGCCGTTCCGCCCAAATGAATATTGGCCCGAAATTCTCCCGGCAAAGCTTCCCGCTGAATGGCCGCAACCACTTTATTATCAACTACAAACAAGCGCAAGTCTTTACCGTTGGCTTCTTTGATGAATTCTTGCACCAAGATATTGGCATTTAAACTTTTGAAGGCATTAATTACCGATTCGGCCGCTTTTTTGGTCTCGGCCAAAACCACTCCTTTGCCTTGCGTGCCTTCCAGTAATTTCACAATCAACGGTGGTCCGCCTACCATTTTAATTAAATCATCGGTATCTAGTGGAGAGTTGGCAAATCCGGTGGTGGGAATATCAACGCCGTGATTGAGAAGTAATTGCAGCGAAAACAATTTGTCACGCGATTGCGTAATCGCCGCGGCCGAATTTAAACAAAACACTTTTAACGACTCAAATTGACGGGTCAACGCGCAACCGTAAAAGGTAATACTCGGACGAATTCTAGGAATTACTGCATCAAAATTATCTAAAACTCTGCCTCCTCGATAATGAATTTCGGGTTTAGTGGCATCAAGCTTCATGTAGCATTCTTTGATGTTCAAAAAATGCATTTCGTGTCCGCGAAAAGAACCCGCTTCCATGATGCGTTTGTTGCTGAATAATTCGGGATTGCTCGCCAATAACCCAATACGCAAACCCTTTTTTTGAATGGTAGAGGAGGCATATAATTCGCTTATGGTTTCATCGGTTTTATCTCCCAATAAATATTTTTGCTCGGGATCAACCAAAATTCTACCACTCATGGCTTCACGCCCTAACAACATGCGAAACCCCATGGAATCTCGATTGGTAAGCGTCAATTCAATTTCCCAACTTTGGGCTCCAAGAGTAATTACCGATAAAACGACAAATCGCTTTTCGCTGTAGCCACTGGAACTTTTCACCAATCGATTGCCAATTAATTTGGCTTCACAATGCAAGATGGTTTTTAAATTATTTTGAATCGGGTTGATGTCAAACTTCACCCAAGCTTCTCCTTCTTTGGTAAACGGAACAATATTAATGGCATGTAATGCCGAAGTTTTAGCACCCGAATCTACACGCGCTTTTATTAATGGAATTCCTAAATCTGGGAAAGAACACCATTCTTCACTTCCTAAAATTATCTTATTGGCAGGCATTTGCGCTTATTTTGATACAATACTATTGGATTGGATTTTCAGCTTTTATTACATTGATAAAGAGCTCTTGTTTCTCGGCATCTAATTCCATGAATATTTCGTCGCCAAGACCAATTTTGGATGTAATAATTTCTTCGGCTAAGGCATCTTCGACATATTTTTGGATTGCACGTTTTAGTGGTCTGGCACCAAATTGTTTGTCAAAACCTTTTTCGGCTATGAAGGATTTAGCTTCTGCTGAAAGCGCCAGTTGATAACCCAAATCAGCGACACGAGCAATGAGTTTTGCCAACTCAATTTCGATAATCAAATCGATGTCGTGTTTTTCTAAGGCATTAAATACAATTACGTCGTCTATTCGATTGAGGAACTCAGGAGCAAAGGTTTTTTTCAAGGCATTTTCGATGATGCTTTTTGAATTTTCGTCGGTTTGGGCCACTTTGGCAGCGGTTCCAAATCCTACGCCTTGTCCAAAATCTTTCAGCTGACGGGCACCAACATTTGAAGTCATGATGATGATTGTGTTTTTGAAATCGATTTTACGACCCAAACTATCAGTTAAATATCCGTCATCCAACACTTGCAATAACATATTAAACACATCGGGATGGGCCTTTTCTATTTCGTCTAACAAGACCACGCAATAGGGTTTTCTGCGCACTTTTTCGGTGAGCTGACCGCCTTCTTCATAGCCCACATAGCCCGGAGGCGCTCCCACCAATCGCGAGATGGCAAATTTTTCCATGTATTCGCTCATGTCGATGCGCACCAAGGCATCTTCTGAATCAAACAATTCTTTGGCGAGTACTTTGGCCAATTGCGTTTTTCCCACTCCGGTTTGTCCCAAAAAGATAAAGGAACCAATCGGTTTGTTGGGGTCTTTTAATCCGGCGCGGTTGCGTTGAATGGAACGGGCAATTTTCATCACCGCTTCTTTTTGTCCAATTACTTTTCCTTCAATGAGTTCAGGTAGATTGGCTAATTTATTGCTTTCAGTTTGTGCGATGCGATTTACCGGAATTCCGGTCATCATCGATACCACATCAGCTACGTTGTCTTCGGTAACCATGATTCGATTGGATTTGGCATCTTCTTCCCATTGTTCTTGGGCAACAGCCAAGTCTTTTTCGATGCGTTTTTCGTCGTCGCGCAATTTGGCCGCTTCTTCGTATTTCTGACGCTTTACTACCGCCGATTTTTGTTCGCGTACTTCTTCCAATTGGCGTTCCAAATCTAAAATTTGTTTGGGTACATCAATGTTGGTGATGTGCACCCGTGAACCCGCCTCGTCTAACGCATCAATGGCTTTGTCAGGCAAGAAGCGTTCTGACATGTAGCGGTTGGTCAATTTGACGCAGGCTTCAATCGCCTCTTGGGTATACGTTACGTTGTGGTGGTCTTCGTATTTATTTTTTACGTTGTTTAAGATGGTTATCGTTTCCTCCACCGAAGTAGGCTCTACAATTATTTTTTGAAAACGACGTTCCAAGGCGCCATCTTTCTCAATGTATTGGCGGTATTCGTCTAGGGTAGTGGCTCCTATGCATTGAATTTCTCCACGGGCCAAAGCCGGCTTAAACATATTGGACGCATCCAAGGAACCGGTTGCGCCTCCAGCTCCCACAATGGTGTGGATTTCGTCAATGAATAAAATGATGTCGTCGTTTTTTTCGAGTTCGTTCATTACCGCTTTCATGCGCTCTTCAAACTGCCCACGGTATTTGGTTCCAGCCACTAAGCTGGCCAAATCTAATGTAACCACGCGTTTGTTGAATAAGATACGGGAAACTTTTTTCTGGATAATTCGCAGGGCTAAGCCCTCTGCAATAGCTGATTTTCCTACGCCCGGCTCCCCAATTAACAACGGATTGTTTTTCTTGCGGCGGCTCAGGATCTGAGAAACGCGTTCTATTTCTTTTTCACGACCTACCACAGGGTCTAATTTTCCTTCTTCGGCCATTTCGGTCAGGTCGCGACCAAAGTTGTCTAAAACAGGAGTTTTAGATTTTTTATTGGTTTTGGATGTCGGATTGGAAAAATTACTTTCCTTAAACGTTTCGTCATTAGAGCTGTCCTCGTTAAACGCTTCGTTTTTGGGTAAATTCTCGAGGTAATTATCTTCGTGCGGCTCCAAACTCAAGTATTGTTCTTTGGCCGTGTCGTAATCGATTTTGAGTTTATTGAGTAATTTGGTTGTGGGATCATTTTCGTTGCGTAAAATACACAACAACAAATGCGCGGTACTTATTGATGTACTTTGAAAAACTTTGGCTTCCAAAAAAGTAGTTTTTAAGGCGCGCTCCGCCTGGCGGGTGAGGTGCAAGTTTTTCTTTTCGTTGCTACCTATTAAATTTGGGTTGGCCGGACTTAAAATTTCTACTTTTTTTCGTAGATGATCTAAATCTATGGACAGGTTATTTAAAATACTTATTGCCTTCCCGTTGCCATCGCGTAAGATGCCCAACATGAGGTGTTCGGTGCCAATAAAATCATGCCCTAACCGCAGCGCTTCTTCTTTGCTGTAGGTTTCCTTTCTTTGGGTACTGTCAGCTAATAGACAAAAAAAAAGTTAATAAAAAAAGAGATGTCTGCCCTAACTTATCAACTGAATTAGGGTGGAAATTTGTTAATAAATAGCCTTATTTTAGACCAATCATAGTTAAAAAAATCAACGGAAAAGGCTATATTTACGAGATTTTTTTACACAAAATAATTTTTAAAACTTACTAGAATATGTCTGACGGAGAAAAGTTAATTCCCATTAACATTGAGGATGAAATGAAATCAGCCTACATCGATTATTCGATGTCGGTAATTGTATCAAGAGCACTTCCTGATGTTAGAGATGGCTTGAAACCAGTACATCGAAGAGTACTTTATGGAATGTATGATTTAGGCGTTTTTTCAAATAAAGCGCACAAAAAATCCGCAAGAATTGTGGGTGAGGTTTTGGGTAAGTACCACCCTCACGGCGATACTTCGGTATATGATGCAATGGTGCGTATGGCGCAAGAATGGAGTTTGCGTTATTTGTTAATAGATGGCCAAGGAAACTTTGGTTCGGTTGATGGCGATAGCCCGGCTGCCATGCGTTATACAGAAGCCCGTATGAAAAAGATGTCAGAAGACATTATGGCAGACATTGACAAAGAGACGGTAGATTTTCAGTTAAACTTTGACGATACCTTATACGAGCCGAAAGTAATGCCTACGCGTGTTCCGAATTTGTTAATTAACGGAGCATCAGGAATTGCAGTAGGGATGGCCACCAATATGGCGCCACACAATTTGCGTGAAGTGATTGATGGAACCTTGGCTTACATTGACAACAATGACATCGAAATTGACGAATTGATCAATTATGTAAAAGCACCTGATTTTCCTACAGGCGGTGTGATTTATGGGTATGATGGCGTTCGCGAAGCCTTCAAAACCGGAAGAGGACGAATCGTGATGCGCGCCAAAGTAGGATTTGAGGAAGTAGATGGCCGCGAATCCATTATCGTGACCGAAATTCCGTACCAAGTGAACAAGGCGG
The DNA here is from genome assembly GCA_026390995.1 of Flavobacterium sp. Classification (GTDB taxonomy): domain Bacteria; phylum Bacteroidota; class Bacteroidia; order Flavobacteriales; family Flavobacteriaceae; genus Flavobacterium. The sequence continues at coordinate 3,075 of JAPLEX010000084.1, read as the reverse complement.
AGATGATCAAGAAAACCGCCGATTTGGTTAATGATAAGAAAATTGAAGGCATTGCCAATATCCGGGACGAATCAGATCGAAATGGAATGCGTATCGTGTACATCCTGAAACGCGATGCCGTTCCAAACGTGGTGTTGAATACCTTATTTAAATATACTCAACTGCAATCATCATTTAGTGTAAACAACATTGCTTTGGTAGCAGGTCGTCCGCAAATGTTGAATCTAAAAGATTTGATTCACTATTTTGTAGAACACCGTCACGATGTGGTAGTGCGCAGAACCAAATACGATTTGCGCAAAGCCGAAGAGCGTGCTCATATCTTAGAAGGTTTGATTATAGCTTCAATAACATTGACGAAGTTATTGCCCTGATTAGAGGTTCTAAAAACACCGACGAAGCCCGAGAGAAATTAATGACCCGTTTCAGTTTGTCCGACATTCAGTCGCGTGCCATTGTTGAAATGCGTTTGCGTCAACTCACAGGATTAGAGCAAGACAAATTGCGTGCTGAATACGAAGACATCATGAAATTGATTCAAGAGTTGAAAGCCTTGTTAGACAGCAAAGAATTGCGCATGGAGCTCATTAAAACCGAATTGAATGAAATTCGAGATAAATATGGTGACGACCGTCGTTCAACCATTGAATATGCAGGTGGAGACGTGAGCATCGAAGATTTGATTGCCGATGAAAATGTGGTGATTACCATTTCGCATGCCGGTTACATTAAACGCACGAATTTATCCGAATACAAAACTCAAAATAGAGGAGGAGTTGGCCAAAAAAGTGCCGGTACCCGTGACCAAGATTTCTTGGAGCATATGTATGTAGCTACCAACCACCAGTACATGATGTTCTTTACCCAAAAAGGAAAATGTTTCTGGATGCGCGTATACGAAATCCCAGAAGGAAGCAAAACCAGCAAAGGCCGTGCCATTCAAAACTTGATCAACATCGAAAGTGACGATAAAGTAAAAGCCTTTATTTGCACCAAAGACTTAAAAGACACCGAGTACATCAACAACCATTACGTGATCATGGTAACCAAACAAGGTATCGTGAAAAAGACTTCGTTGGAGCAATATTCTAGACCGCGTGTCAATGGGGTTGCCGCAATTACTATTCGCGAAGACGACGAATTGTTTGAAGCCAAATTGACTAACGGAGAAAGCCAAATTTTGGTGGCCGTGAAATCGGGTAAATTGGTGCGCTTTGAGGAAGGTAAAACCCGTCCAATGGGTAGAACGGCTTCGGGTGTGCGCGGAATCACTTTGGCCGACGAACAGGACGAAGTAATTGGTATGGTTTCGGTAAACGACATGAGCAGCGAAATTTTGGTCGTGGCCGAGAATGGCTATGGCAAACGTTCCAGCTTGGACGAATACCGCATTACCAACCGCGGTGGAAAAGGAGTAAAAACCTTGAACATCACTGAGAAAACCGGAAAATTAGTTTCGATCAATAACGTAACCGATGCCGATGATTTGATGATCATCAACAAATCGGGCCTCACAATTCGAATGGATGTGGCTGATTTGCGTGTAATGGGTCGCGCCACACAAGGCGTTCGTTTGATTAACATCAAAGGAAACGATTCTATCGCTGCGGTAACCAAAGTGATGAAAGAAGAAGAAGCGCCAGAAGGGGAAGGATTAGAAGAGGAAGTAATGGAAGATGCAGTTACGGATACGGATACAACTGTCGCAACTGAATCAGAAGAACCAACAGAAGAATAACTAAATACCATAAACATGAAAAGTAAGTATGTACTCCTTGCATCGGCTTTCGTATTATCGATGACTACGTATGCCCAAAAGGACCAAATTAAAGCGGCCGAAAAAGCCTTAAAAAATGGCAATGCGGCAGAAGCCCTAATTAGTTTGTCGCAAGCTGAACCTTTATTAGCAGCTGCTACACCTGCCGAAAAAGCACAATATCATTTTGTGAAAGGAAATGCCGCACTCGATTTAGCCAACAAAAATGTAGATGTATCTGCTAATATGATTTTGGCCGCGAATTCCTACAAACAAGTAGTCGAAATTGAAAAAACAGCGGGTAAAGCTAAATTTTCTGATCAAGCTACGGCTGCATTAGCCACGGTAAAAGGAAATTTGATTAACAAAGCGGTTGAAGCAGGGAATCAAAAGAACTACAAAGAAGGCGCACAGTTTTTATTTGCTGCCTACGAAATTGACAAAACTGACGTAGAAAAATTATATTTTGCGGCTAGTTATGCGGTGAATGGGCAAGAATACGACACGGCTTTGGCCTACTACAATGAGCTCAAAAGACTAAATTTTTCTGGTGAAGGCACCGCGTATTACGCTAAAAATGTCTTGAACGAACAAGAAGAGTTTTTTACTTCCAAAGAAGACCGAGACAGTAAAGTAAAACTGAAATTGTATACAGATCCTCGTGAAGAAGCAATTCCTTCAAAACGAGGCGAAATCTACAAAAACATTGCCCTGATTTTATTACAAAACAACCAAACAGAGGAAGCCAAAACGGCTTTGGCTGAAGCCCGTGTGGCCAATCCAGACGATACTTCATTAACTTTGGCCGAAGCAGATATTTACTTGAAATTACAAGATTTTGTAACCTACAAAAAATTAATTTCAGAGGTATTGGCCAAAAACCCAAATGATGCCGATTTAGTATACAATTTGGGTGTGATTTCGTCAAAAAATGATCCAGCAGCGGCCGAGCAGTATTACAAACGCGCCATCGAAATTAAGCCTGATTATATCAATGCCTATTTAAACTTAGCCATTCTTATTTTGGATGGAGAGAAAAAATTGGTAGACGACATGAACAAATTGGGTACTTCAGAAAAAGACATGAAAAAATATGAGGTGTTGAAAAAACAACGCGACGGTTTATTTATGTCGTCGATTCCTTATTTAGAAAAAGCCTACGAATTGAATCCTGCCAACGAAGATGTGGCAACAACTTTACTTAATGTGTACAGTGCCTTAGAAATGATGGACAAGAAAAAAGCGTTGAAAGCAAAAATGAACGCTGCTAAGTAATCAGATTGAATACCCAATAAAAAAAGCCATCTAATTAGATGGCT
>JAPLEX010000056.1 GCA_026390995.1 Flavobacterium sp. | reverse complement strand
ACAGGTTTTTTACTTTGAGTTTGAAATCTTCTAGTTTTAATTTGAAGAGAATTTGCTTGTATTGGGTCTCAAAATCCCAGGCGTTTAACTGGTCCATTTGGTCAAAGGCTTTTTGGTAGGCCTCTGCATCGTCTGGATTTTCAAGTGCTTTTTCGTATTGTTCAATCACCTTCAAGGTGGCGTTATCAGAGGCAAATATGCTCTCTTCTATGGTTAGTTCGTCTTGCAGCGTTGCATCTTGTGACAAAAAGGCCATGTTGATGTCTTTGCGCACCACCACTTGTCCGGTATCTGGTTCGTCTTCGCCATTCAAGATTTTCATGATACAGGTTTTGCCCGAACCATTCTTGGCAATAAAGGCAATTTTTTGGTCTTTGTTGATGCCAAAAGAGAGGTTTTCAAACAGCGTGCGTTCGCCAAATGATTTCGAAATATTTTCTACCGATACGTAATTCATTGCTGCAATTTGAAAATTTGAAGATGGGCCAATTTGATAATGGACTTTTGAAATTGGTGGAGCAAAAGTAGTATTTTAAATGGTGTCATCATTTTCAAATCCGCATATCTTCCAATTTTAGAACGGATAGGTTATATTTGTGGCATGCAACTCTCGGTGATCATCCTTAATTACAATGTGCGCTATTTTTTAGAGCAATGTGTGCGCTCAGTACAAGCAGCCTTACACGGAATTGAGGCCGAGATCATTGTGGTCGATAATGCTTCAGCCGACGACAGTTGCGCGATGATGCAACAGCTTTTTCCTGAAGTTTTACTCATCCAAAATACCGAAAATATTGGCTTCACCAAAGGAAATAATATTGGCGTAGCACAAGCCCAAGGCGAATTTATTTGCATCCTCAATCCGGATACTGTCGTAGCCGAAGATACCTTTAGCAAGCTATTGGCTTTTGCTCAAAACAAATCCCAATTGGGCATGGTGGGTTGCCAACTCATTGATGGCAGTGGTCAGTTTTTACCCGAGTCCAAACGCGGCATTCCAACTCCCTGGGTGGCTTTTACCAAAATTACAGGCTTGTATAAATTTTTCCCCTCTTGGTCTATATTCACGCGGTATTATGCCCAGCAGCTCTTGCCCAGGTTTGACGAACATTGTTTTATGTATGCCGACGACATTGACCTGAGTTACTGTTTACTAAAAAAAGGCTATACCAATTGGTATTTTGCCGAGACTAGCGTGATTCATTACAAAGGCGAAAGCACCCTGCGCGACCACAAATACATGCGCCGTTTTCAGGAAGCGATGGAGTTTTTCTATCAGAAGCATTTTGGAAAATCCTTTTTTTCTTGGTTTTTCATACTAGGCCTTCGCATGGGCGCCTTTTTGTTTTCGCTCCAAAAAAAGCAACAGGCTGTATCAACTACCAACTCCATTAGTTCGTATGTGCTGGTTTCCAATCAAGAAACTTTGCGCAAAACCTTGGCCGATAAACTACAAGCTACGGTAATTCGAACCGAAGATGTTCATACTCAACTAGGTCAAGCCCATCAAGAAGTGATTTTTGATGCTGATTTTATCTCAAATAAAGCGTGTATTGCACAAATGAAACACTTGTCTAAGGCAGGCCTGACATTCAAAATAAAACCAAAAAATGCGCGATTTATACTAGGAAGCAACCACAGCAATGACAGAGGATCTGTGGTTTCTTGGTGAGATTTTGATTAAAAAATATTCGATTGAAAATTGAATAATTCGTATACAAACAAGATTAAATTTAGTATTTTCGCAAGCAATAATAAAAAAATAGACCATTGGGTTACAACTATGGCAAAATTTGAATTAAAACTCCCTAAAATGGGGGAGAGTGTGGCAGAAGCTACGATCACAAATTGGTTAAAAGAAGTAGGCGACACCATCGCTGCCGATGAGGCTGTGTTGGAAATTGCCACCGATAAAGTGGACAGCGAAGTGCCCTCAGAAGTGTCGGGTATCTTGATCGAGAAATTGTTTGGCAAAGATGATTTAGTGCAGGTGGGTCAAACCATTGCCATTATTGAAACCGAGGCGGCGTCTGCTGCTCCAGTAGAAGTTCCTGTTGTAGAACAAGCTGCCGAAGCGGTTATGCAAACGGTGGTAAGTGCACAAGAATCTATAGCTGCTCCCGCATTAGCCACAGATTATAGTCAGTCAGACAAATTTTATTCTCCTTTAGTAAAAAATATAGCCAAACAAGAAGGAATCTCTTTGGCACAATTAGACCAAATTTCGGGTACCGGAAAAGATGGTCGCGTAACCAAAAACGACATTTTGGCTTTTATTGCTCAAGGTCCAACTGCAACCCAATCCGTCCAGCCTGTTGCTGCCAAATTGGCTTCAGCTGAAACATCAGTTTCCAAGGCGATGCCCGTTTCGGTAAACGGCCAAGACGAAATAATCGAAATGGACCGCATGCGCAAGCTCATTTCGGGCTATATGGTGCAATCCTTGCAAACTTCGGCACACGTTCAATCGTTTATCGAGGTGGATGTGACTGCCATTTGGGATTGGCGCGAAAAAAACAAAAATGCCTTTGAAAAACGCGAAGGCGAAAAACTCACCTTTACGCCCATATTCATGGAGCTTATTGCTCGTGCATTAAAGGATTTCCCGATGATGAACATCTCGGTTGAAGGCGATTACATCATCAAAAAGAAAAACATCAACTTGGGTATGGCTGCGGCACTTCCCAACGGAAACCTAATTGTTCCGGTGATTAAAAATGCCGATCAGCTCAATTTGTTGGGCATGGCCAAAGCGGTCAATGATTTGGGCAACCGAGCCAAAGCGGGCAAACTCAAACCAGACGATACCCAAGGCGGAACCTATACCGTAACCAACGTAGGAACTTTTGGCAGTGTGTTTGGTACACCCATCATCAACCAACCGCAAGTAGGAATCTTGGCATTAGGTGCCATCCGAAAAGTACCTGCCGTAATCGAAACACCTGAAGGCGATTTTATTGGCATTCGCAAAAAAATGTTTTTGTCACACAGTTACGATCACCGCGTAGTGGATGGGGCGCTTGGCGGAAGCTTCGTGAAACGCGTAGCCGAATACATGGAAGCCTTTGATGAAAACAGAAGTTTTTAATTAAAAATTAAAAATGAATAATTAATAATGAAAAGTCTCTTGGAAAAGGGGCTTTTTTTTGTTTCTAAAATCAATAAAATAGGAGAAATCAACACAATCTAAACATTTCCAAATCTTCAAATCTTCAAGTTTCAAACAAAAGTTCTAGAATACTCTTGAACGGAGAACCGACAACGGATAACCCACAACAGACAACAGCTTCAATTATTCATTTTTCATTATTAAGTATACATTCCTAATTATCCTATCTTTGAACTTCTAAAAATTCACCATGGAACTCAAACTCAATAAACCCATTTGCTTTTTTGACCTCGAAACCACCGGCATTGAAGTGGCCAAAGACCGTATTGTTGAAATTTCTATTTTAAAAGTATTTCCCAACGGCACCCAAGAAAGCAAAACCTGGTTGGTGAATCCCGAAATGCGCATCCCCGATGTCGTAATTGCCGTGCATGGTATTACCAACGAAAAAGTGGCCAATGAACCCACGTTCAGTCAGTTGGCGCCACAAATACACCACATGATCAAAGACTCCGATTTGGCTGGATTTAACTCCGATCGTTTTGATATTCCGTTATTGGTCGAAGAATTACTGCGCGCGGGTGTTGATTTTGACATGAAAAACCGGGTATCTGTTGACGTGCAAACCCTCTTTCACAAAAAAGAAGAACGCACCCTGAGTGCCGCTTTGAAATTTTACTGCGGAAAATCGTTAGAAAACGCACATTCGGCCGAGGCCGATACGATGGCGACCTTCGAAATATTAAAAGCCCAATTGGATCGTTATCCCGATTTGGAAAACGACATGAAGAGTTTGTCTGAATTTACGACACGCAAGAAAAGTGTCGATTTTGCGGGCTTCATCGCCTTGGATACCGAAGGGCAGGAGGTTTTTACATTTGGCAAACACAAAGGTGCTCGCGTAGAAAAAGTATTAGAAGACGAGCCCGGTTATTTTGGTTGGATTCAAAACGCCGATTTTCCGTTGTATACCAAAAAAGTACTCACGGGTATTAAACTGAGAAAATTAAACAACAAGTTCTAGAAGGCATGAAAATTATTTGCATTGGCAGAAACTATGTGAAGCACATTGAGGAGTTGCAAAACGAGCGACCTGCAGAGCCGGTGGTGTTTTTGAAGCCCGATTCGGCGGTATTGCTCAAACAGCATCCGTTTGTGATTCCGGCTTTCTCTAGCGACATTCACCATGAAGTAGAGTTATTGGTTAAGATTTCGAAAGTAGGGAAATACATTGACCCCAAATTTGCCCATCAGTATTACGACGAAATTGGTTTGGGCATCGATTTTACCGCCCGTGATTTGCAACAACAGCTCAAAGCCAAGGGTTTGCCATGGGAAAAAGCCAAAGCCTTCGACGGTTCGGCAGTAATTGGCGAGTTTAGATCAAAAAAACTTTTTAGTTCCCCGGAAAACATTATTTTTGAATTGAAAAATAATGGTCAAACGGTTCAACAGGGAAATTCGGGTTTGATGTTGTGGAATATAGATGAACTCATTGCGCACGTTTCCCAATTTTTTACGTTAAAAATAGGGGACGTTATTTTTACCGGAACTCCAGAAGGTGTGGCAAAAGTAATGCCAAATGATGTGTTGGAAGGGTTTCTCGAAAACGAAAAAGTATTCAGAATAAACATAAAATAGTATGGCTTTACATTACAATTTAGCAAAAGTATATGCACTATCTGACAATGATCCGGAGTTTGTGCAACAAATCATTTCGTTGTTTATCTCTGAAGTGCCTGCTGATTTAGAGCAGGTAAAAACGGGAGTCAAAGAGGGTGATCACAAATTGGCCTACAGTTATGCCCACAAAATTAAACCTACTCTAGATTTATTGGGGATGGATGTGGCGTTTCAGGAAATTCTTCAAATTGAAGCCTGGACCAAAGCCGAAGGAAAAAAGAAAGAAATTAAACCGGTTTTTGACAGCGTGGAAGCTCAAATCGAAAAAGCCGTAAAAGAAATTAGCAAAGATTTCAATTTGTAATTAAAAATAAAAATCAATAGAAAAGGGCTTATAATCAAGCTCTTTTTTTATGAAATCAAACAAGTAATGAAAGCAGCAATTCTTACCATAGGCGACGAAATTCTAATTGGGCAAATCGTTGATACCAATTCGAGTTTTATCGCCAAATCATTAGATAAAATTGGAATTGAAGTCTGCGAAATGCAATCGATAGCCGACGACAAACAAGCCATTTTGGAAGCCTTTGCGCGTTTTCAGAATCGCGTAGATTTGGTTTTGATTACTGGAGGTTTAGGTCCTACCAAAGACGACATTACCAAGCATACTTTTTGTGACTATTTTGGCGATCAGTTGCAACGCAATGTAGCTGTAGAGCAACACGTAATTGACTTGTTTCATGTGAAGCTCAAATTGGAGGCTACGCAAGTAAACAAAGACCAAGCATTGGTGCCTTCGCGCTGTGAAATTTTACATAATGCATTCGGTACGGCCCCCGGCATGTGGATGAAAAAAGAACAAACTGTTTTTGTTTCGATGCCCGGTGTACCTTATGAAATGAAAGCCATTGTAATCAATGAGTTGGTGCCCAAATTGGTGCGCGAATACCAACGGCCGTATATCATTCACCAAACTATTTTAACCTATGGGCAGGGCGAAAGTCGCATCGCAGAACGCATCGAAGACTGGGAAAATAACTTGCCTACTTTTATTAAATTAGCCTATTTACCTAGTCCTGGAAAGGTTCGTTTGCGTTTGTCGGCGCGAGGTACAGACAAATCAGTTTTAGAAAATGCACTCAAAGCAAACATTGAACAACTCAATGAATTGATTGGAGAAATCATCGTTGGTTTTGAAGAAGAAGATACTATAGAAGTTGTTGTGGGCCGTTTGCTTCAAAAACAGGAACTTACGGTGGCTACTGCCGAGAGTTGTACCGGAGGAAAAATTAGTCAGTTGCTCACTGCTGTAGCCGGTGCTTCGGCCTATTTTAAAGGGAGTATAGTGTGTTATGCCACTTCGGTAAAAGAAACAGTGTTGGGAATAGATGCCCAACTGATCCAAGAGAATGGCGTTGTGAGTGCTGCGGTAGCGGTTCAAATGGCTGAACGCGTGAGACAACTTCTAAAAACAGATTACGCCATAGCAACCACCGGAAATGCAGGGCCAAGTTTGGGTGACGAATCCGTACCGTTGGGTACCGTTTTTATCGCCATTGCATCGGCACAAGAAACAGTGGTTGAGGGGTTTAGTTTTGGTCAACCCCGAGAAAAAGTAATCGATGTAGCAGTGAATAAAAGTTTGGAACTGCTGCAAAAAGAAATTTTAAAAAATCTAGTTTAATTATTTTGGATATAGGTTTATTTTTCTTTTATTTGCACCCTCGAATTGAATAACGATAAAAGATAAGCATAATGTCAAGAGTTTGTGACCTTACAGGTAAAAGAGCGATGGTGGGAAATAATGTTTCTCACGCGATGAACAAAACCAAAAGAAAGTTCTCCGTGAACTTAGTGAAAAAACGTTTTTATCTTCCAGAAGAAGACAGATGGATTACCCTAAGAGTAGCCGCATCTACAGTAAAAACAATCAATAAAAATGGAATCACTGCTGTTTTGAAAAAAGCACAAGCTAACGGATTCATTAAATAATCCTTCCAAAAGTAAATAGAGAGTAAGATGGCAAAGAAAGGCAATAGAATTCAAGTAATATTAGAATGTACAGAACACAAAACTTCCGGTGTTTCTGGAACTTCTCGTTACATCACTACGAAGAACAAAAAAAATACACCTGATCGTTTAGAAATTAAAAAATTCAACCCGATCTTGAAACGTGTAACTGTTCACAAAGAAATTAAATAATAATAAGAAGCTTTTCTATAAAGTTTCAACACAAAATAATTGAATCATGGCAAAGAAAACCGTAGCATCGTTACAAACATCTTCAAAGAGATTATCAAAAGCTATCAAAATGGTAAAATCGCCTAAATCAGGTGCGTATACTTTTGTAGAAGCCATTATGACTCCAGAAGAAGTAGATGAGTTCTTGAGAAAGAAATAAATTTTCACACAGTATATAGAAGGCTACTTTCATTCGGAAGTAGCTTTTTTATTTTTATATTTAGCCCCTATTAGATATCACGTAGATAAGTAGTATTTCCATGAGTTTTTTTAAAAAATTATTTTCCTCACCCAAAATTGACCCCAGCACAAGCGAAGAGGCCAAACAAACCTTAGACAAAGGACTCGAAAATTTTCTCCAAATTGACTAAAGCAGTTGCCGGGAAGTCAAAAGTAGACGATGAGGTTCTAGATAACTTAGAAGAAATTTTGGTTTCCTCTGATGTGGGTGTTGCGACTACGCTTAAAATTATTCAACGCATCGAGAAACGCGTAGCTGCGGATAAGTATCTAGGTACCGACGAATTAAACCTGATACTGCGCGAAGAAATATCGGCACTATTGGCCGAAACTAATGTCGATAACACTACTGATTTTGAAATTCCATCTAGCGCAAAACCTTATGTAATTATGGTTGTAGGAGTGAATGGGGTAGGAAAAACAACCACCATCGGAAAAATGGCGAGCCAATACAAGAAAGCGGGATACAAAGTGGTTTTGGGCGCGGCAGATACTTTTAGAGCCGCTGCCATCGATCAGCTGCAAGTATGGGCTGATCGCGTGGGCGTTCCTTTGGTAAAACAACAAATGGGAAGTGATCCGGCTTCGGTTGCTTTCGACACCTTACAATCCGCAGTGGCGCAAGAAGCCGATATTGTAATTATTGATACAGCAGGTCGTTTGCACAATAAAGCACACCTCATGACCGAACTCACCAAGGTGAAACGCGTAATGCAAAAAGTGGTCGAAACGGCTCCCCACGATGTGATGTTGGTGTTGGATGGTTCAACTGGTCAAAATGCTTTTGAGCAAGCCAAACAATTCACAGCGGCTACCGAAGTAAGTTCGTTGGCAGTGACCAAACTAGACGGCACGGCCAAAGGTGGTGTAGTGATAGGTATATCTGATCAATTTCAAATCCCGGTGCGCTACATTGGCGTAGGTGAGGGAATTGACGATTTACAGGTTTTCCACAAAACCGAATTTGTTGATTCATTTTTTAATTAATAGTCACATGAGTATCATTAAAAAATTTAAATCAATTAAAGTTCTTAGGCTTATATTAATAGCTGTTGTATTGATTTTTACAGGGAAAATTTTAGATCATTTTCATTTTCAAAATGCAGCTTTAACCATCAATTTGGTTGCTTTTTTCTTGTTTTTATATAGTATTATTTCAGCTATTGAATCCAGAGGAAAAAAATAATTTTCTTCAAATATAATGTATCATGAATCGAGTAATTTGCGCTTTAGCTCTATCAATTCTTTTTATTTCTTGTACTACTTCGGTCTCAGAATCTTCACTCAAAAACCTGAACGGCTATTGGGAGGTTGAGAAAGTAGTTTTTCCCGACGGGACCGAAAAAATATTACCCCCAAGCGAAACCCATGATTATTATGAATACAAAGATCAAAAAGGATTCCGAAAAAAAGTAACCCCTTTAGTTACCGGAAATTATTTGGTAAACGACCTCAAAGACGAGTTTGTAGTGGTGCAAAAAGAGGGTGTCTTTTGTATGAATTACAAAACATTTTTGTCAAAATGGTCAGAGCAAATCAAATCGATTGATACCGATCAATTGGTTTTGGAGAGCGAAGAACACTATCAATATTATTATAAACGTCCACAAGCCTTTTCCGTAAAATAATGGCAAAACGACTAGGAAACGACAGTGCTATTGGTGCAATTTTAAACGAGATTATCTCCACCAATAAATTGCAAACAGGTCTTGACGAAGTAGACGTAAAAGCCGCTTGGTTTTCACTCATGGGAAATGGCGTTGCTGCCTATACCCGAGAGTTGCAAGTAAAAAACAAAACACTCTATGTCGTATTGAGTTCGGCAGTATTGCGGGAAGAATTGCACCATGGCCGGGATAAAATTATTGTCCTGATTAACGACGAATGCAAACGAGAAGTAATCAACAAAGTCATTTTACGATAAAAAAAATCCCACTCTTTCGAATGGGATTTTTTTATGTTGTTTTTCTGAATATTAGAATTGCTCTCTACCCGAAAAGTGAAAAGCCGATTCAATCGCTGCATTTTCATCGCTGTCTGATCCGTGTACGGCATTTTCTCCAATAGAAGCTGCATATCTTTTACGAATAGTTCCATCAGCTGCATCAGCAGGATTGGTTGCGCCAATTAAGGTTCTGAATGCATCAACCGCATTGTCTTTTTCTAAAATCGCAGCAACAATAGGACCTCTAGTCATAAATTCAACCAATTCGCCAAAAAATGGACGAGCCGCGTGCACCGCATAAAAAGCTTGAGCATCGGATATGGTAAGTTGTGTAAGTTTCAAAGAAACGATTTTAAATCCCGCTTCTGAAATCATGTTTAAGATTCCGCCAATGTGCCCGTTTTCTACCGCATCAGGCTTAATCATGGTAAATGTTCTATTCGTTGTCATGTATTCTTGTTGTTAAATTTGGCTGCAAAAATAGTTTTTTTTGTAGCAATTCCTGCTGTCCGCTCTATCTTTTTTTTAAACCAACATTTTTAAAACGGCTTGGATTTTTTAAAAAAAAAGGATGCCGCTCCCATCAGGGCTAGTCAGTAGAAATTAAAAATCCCTTGCTACACAGTAACAAGGGATTCTTTTATGAGTATTGCGTTTGCTTAGTTTCTCACCAATTTAATAGTAGAAGTAGCAGACGCCGTAGCGATTCTTGCAAAGTAGATTCCGCTGTTTAAAGCAGCAGCATCAATTACAGCTGAAGTAGCTTGAGGAGCAACAGTCATCACTGTTTTTCCTAATACATCTACGATTTGGATAGAAGTAATCGCTTCGTTAGCAGAAGCTACATTCCATACATTTTGAGATGGGTTAGGGTATACTTTAAAGTTTCCGTTGTCAAAAGTTACATTTGCCAAAGCAGGAGCGAAGTTGTAATCACCAGTTACTTTGTTGAATGTAATGTCATAGAATCCAGGAACTGAAGGAATGTTAGCTCCACCTAATGTAGCAACACCAGTTGGCCAATCTGCACCACCCCAGTTTACTGCCCAAGAATTTCCTTCACGGAATTTACATTCGCCAGCGATTAATTCAAAATTTGCTCTTGAGTAGTTCACTCCATCAGTAGAAGTTAAGTCAAAATCCCAACCATCACCCCATCCGCCTGTAGCACTACCTGTAAGGCTAACGATTGGGAAGAAGAAATTGTAAGCACCTGTTTCTCTGTTAAAAGTAACTGAGTACGTTCCAGCTACAGTAGGAATGTTTGGACCACCTTGTGTTGCAACACCAGTAGGCCAAGCCACATCACCCCAGTTTACAGCCCAGTCATTTCCTTGACGGAATTTAATCTCACCAGTAGAAAGTGTCAATCCACTTAAAGTGTAAGTTATTCCATCAGTTGTAGTTAAGTCTGTGTCGGTACCCCATCCTGCTGCACCAGAACCAATAATAGAAATGATTTGGAAGATAGGAGCTGCAGTGAACGTATATTCACCAGTAGCAATGTTTAGGGTAACAGATGAATAATCTCCACCAACTACAGGAATAAACAAAGTGGCATCAGAAACAACTCCACCAGGGAAAGTATCTCCACCATACACAGTAGCATCTACATCAAATTGTGCAGTTCCGTCTACCAAAGTAGCATTGTTTACATAGTAGTTTTCAGCATCAGCAGTTGCCATCAATAAACCATCAACTGATGTTACAGCTGTACCAATTAATTTAACCGTTGGGATTGGAGCACCGCCTGAGAAGTTGTATTCTCCAGTACTTTGGTTAAACGTAATGTTGTAAGTACCTGCAATCGCTAGAATGTTAGGTCCGTCTTGCGTACCAGTTCCAGATGGGAAAGTAGTTGCTCCCCAGTTTACAGACCAAGCGTGATCTAAACGGAATTTAAATTCTCCACCTGGCATGATAAAATTGTCTAATGTCCAGTTTACACCGTCTGTTGAAGTTAAATCAACATCAATTCCCCAGTCTCCAGAAGCTCCTGGACCGATCATTGAAACTTGTGCGTTGCTGCTAAAGCTCACAAAAAGCATAACAAGCAAAGAATAAAGTAAATTTCTTTTCATAGTTTTAGTTTTAATTGTTAAAAAAGTTGTGTAAAAGTAAGTAAATTTAATAAATTGGTCTTTATACAAAAGTTAAAATAAGTGCACGAAAACGTTTTCGTGTTGATAACATTATTTTAATGTTAATTTTTTCCTAGATTGCTTATTTACAGTATTGTAAATGAATTCTATCAATCTATTTTGATTAATCTAAAAACAGACTGGTAAATTTCATTGTAAGCGGATCTAACTGGCTAAGCAGCTGCACAATAAAATCTGCCCCGTAGGTACTGTAATAGTCAGAAAAATTTGTTTTGCGTTCCATCAGGGTTTGGTTTGGAAAAACCTCATTTTGAATAGCCAATACGCGATCAATAGCTTCTTGATGTGATTTTTTTTCTGCTTTTTGAAGGCGTTTTTCTACTGCGTTCAAACCCTTAATTTGTTTTGATTCTTGGGCTTTCAACATAGATAAATAAGAAGGATGGGTTAATTTTGCCTGCATATGCAACAAACTAAATTGCTGTGCTAGTTGCTGTTTTAATTTTGAAAAATCTATTTGAATTGCAGTAGTTTTTGCTAAATATTCTGTAGTTAATTCGGGGGGTGTTAAAAATAAATCTTCCCAGGACAAGGGTGTTTTGGCCCATTTTTCTCTTGTTTTGTGCGTGGCAGTCACCACCGAATTGCGCAACAATAAAATAGGAAAAGTCACCTTGGCAGTTGCAAACATTGATTTTAATTCCAACCAATAAGCAAGTTCCCCACCGCCACCAATGTAACACAAATTGGGTAAAATGACTTCCTGGTACAAGGGCCTAAGTAATACATTTGGACTGAATCGCTCTGGAAAATTTTGCACGAGCTGCAGTATTTCGGATTTCGAAAATTCCAAGTTTGTATGTAGAACCTTGTAACGCATATCCTCAAACACGATGCGTTCGCGCAGGTCATTTTCAATATAAAACAAATTGATTGCTTGATTGCTCTTGGATTTACTTGTATTTTATAGCCTTTCATACAAGATACAGTAGCTTGTACTTCGGTGAATGAAAATTGGGTTTCCAGTTCGGCTTGGATGTAGGGCGTAAAAAGAGATTTTAATTCTCTGGAATCTCCGTCAACAATCACCAGTCCGTAATTGCCAAATAATGCGTTCGCCAATTTTCGGGTGGCCTCGGCGAGTGTTGCAGCATTTATATAGGCAGATTTAAATAATTCAATCAATTCTTGAGCGGGCTCAGATTGGCCAAGTAATAACGCGACTTCATCGATTACTTTTTCCATTCCATCGGTATCCAATCTTCCCACTGGCCCTGTTCCGGTTTTGTCCCAAACCACTTTTTTGTTTTTGACATACAAGTGATTGATTTCTTCCAAATCATGGTCTTCTGTGGCCATCCAATAGACGGGAACAAAATGGTTATCAGGATATGCCTCCTGCAGTTGTTTGCACAAATTGATGGTCGAGATAATTTTGTAAATAAAATACAATGGCCCTGTACCGATATTAAGTTGATGGCCTGTAGTAATCGTAAAAGTATTTGATTTTCGCAACAAATCGATGTGGTGAGAAGTCTCTGCAGTAGTCGTAATTTCTCGGTATTGTGCTTTTAACGTATTGGCTAAAATTTCTCTAAACTGCGCGGGGTAATTGGCTGCTTTTTCGTCTAGTTGGGCTTTAAAATTTTCTAATGTAGGGAACCGATGGTACAACGGCTTGATCTGCTCTTTTTCTTGCAAGTAATCTTGTATAAGCGGACTGAAAAAGGAAGAGTGGGCGTAGGTTGAACAATCATCGGGCATAGCGTCGAATTTTTGGTAAAAATAGCAAAAAAACCTATTCTTATGGGCCGATATTGCAATCCCTTTCGAATCTCATTTATTCTATTACTTTTGTACAAATTAGTTGTCTTGAAACCCATTTTATTTGTTACGCCGCCTTTTACTCAGCTGAATACCCCGTATCCGGCCACGGCCTATTTAAAAGGATTTCTAAACACCAAACAAATTGAATCCCATCAATACGATTTAGGAATAGAAACCTTATTGGTGTTGTTTTCCAAAACAGGACTCACGCAGTTGTTTGCCCATGCAGGGCTTCATGCAAATCCAACAAATTGGCCCGAAAATGACCAACGCATTTTTGGATTACAAGCCAATTACATCCAAACCATAGATTCAGTAATTTCCTTTTTACAGGGCAAAATACCCAGTCTCGCCAAGCAAATTTGCTCCGGTTATTTTTTACCCGAAGCCCGCCGATTTGCTCAACTCGAAGAGACCGAATGGGCTTTTGGATCAATGGGCATGCAAGACAAGGCCAAACACCTGGCTACTTTGTATTTGGAAGATTTATCTGATTTTATTGTTTCGGTAGTGGATGAAAATTTTGGTTTTAGTCGCTATGCCGAACGCTTGGGTCGAAGTGCCGCTACCTTTGATGAGTTGTATGACAAATTGCAACAAGATTTTACGTTTGTAGATCAACTCAGTCTTGGGATATTTGCGTCCAAAATGCAAGAAATACAACCCAAATTAGTGTGTTTGTCGGTGCCATTTCCAGGCAATTTATACAGTGCTTTTCGATGTGCCCAATGGGTGAAACAACATGACCCAAGTTGCAAAGTGGCCATGGGCGGTGGATTTCCCAACACCGAATTGCGTTCCATTTCAGACCCGCGTGTATTTGAATTTTTAGATTTTATTACGCTTGATGATGGCGAACTGCCGCTTGAATTGTTGTGGCAACATCTGCAACAGCCGGAAATGCCGCGTCAGTTAAAACGTACTTTTCTGCTCGAAAATTCAGCTGTGGTTTATGTAAATAATGCCATTCAATCCGATTACAAGCAAGCCCAAGTGGGTACGCCCGATTATACCGATTTGCCCTTAACACAATACATCTCGGTGATTGAAGTGCTCAATCCGATGCACAGTTTGTGGAGCGATGGCCGGTGGAACAAACTCACCATGGCGCACGGTTGCTATTGGGGCAAATGTACGTTTTGCGACATTTCGCTTGATTATATCAGTTTATACGAACCTATAGCTGCCGCTTTGTTGGTGGATCGCATGGAAGAATTAATAGCCGCTACTGGCGAAACCGGTTTTCATTTTGTAGACGAAGCCGCTCCGCCAGCGCTCATGCGCGAAGTAGCACTCGAGATTATTCGAAGAGGGTTGGTCGTGAGCTGGTGGACCAACATTCGCTTCGAAAAAAGTTTCACCGCCGATTTGTGTTTACTGCTCAAAAAATCGGGATGTATCGCCGTTTCGGGTGGACTCGAAGTGGCTTCAGATCGTTTGCTGGACTTGATTGACAAAGGCGTTTCGGTAGCACAGGTTGCGCAAGTAACGCGTCATTTTACCGAATCAGGTATTTTGGTGCATGCCTATTTGATGTACGGCTATCCCACGCAAACCGTCCAAGAAACGGTGGATAGTTTAGAAATGGTAAGGCAGTTGTTTGAGATGGGCGTGGTACAATCGGGATTTTGGCATCAGTTTGCGCTCACGGCCCACAGTCCGATTGGCATGAATCCCGAAAAATATGGAGTTACAATTCTTAATACAGCGCCCGGAACCTTTGCCAATAACGACCTGTTATTTGCCGATGCAACAGGTATTGATCACGATCAGTTTAGTTTTGGCTTAAAAAAATCCTTGTACAATTACATGCACGGCATTTGTTTTGAGCTGCCTTTGCAAGATTGGTTTGATTTTAAAATACCCAAAACCACCATAGCTCCAAATTACATCGAGCAAGCACTTGAAGATCATATTTCCACCAAGTTAAAATCCAATGCAAGAGTGGTTTGGTTAGGCAATCTGCCCGAAGTGTCGATGCAAACCAAATCCAAACGAGGCCAACAATGGAAAGTGGCTCAGCTTAAATTTCATGATTTAAAAGACAGTTTTACCATTCAATTGTCCAAAGAAGAAGGGCTCTGGTTGCAAAAAGTTTTAGCCCAATGCCAAATCTATCAACCGCAAAAAGTCAAACTGGCAGACTTGCAACTTGATTTTGACTTGCAATTCGAAAATTTTGAATTGTTTTGGCAATCTAAACCACTTAAAACTTTGCGTTCAGTGGGCTTAGTTTGCTTGTAAAGGTTCGCCATACAAATCAAATTCGGTAGCGTCAATGATGGTAATTTGTGCGAATTCACCCGTTTTTAAATAAAATTTGGTGGCGTCAATCAATACTTCGTTGTCTACATCGGGGCTGTCAAATTCGGTACGGCCTATAAAATAACCGCCTTCTTTTCGGTCAATAATACAACGAAAAGTTTTGCCCACTTTTTCTTGGTTCAAATCCCAAGATATTTGCGACTGTAAATCCATCAATTCTGTCACGCGCGCTTGTTTTACTTCGTCAGGTACATCATCTTCGAGCAAATAGGCGTGTGTGTTTTCTTCGTGCGAATAGGCAAAACAGCCCATGCGGTCAAATTTCATTTCTTGCACAAAGTCTTTCAGGATTTCAAAATCGGCTTCGGTTTCGCCCGGATAACCCACAATCAGTGTGGTGCGAATGGCCATGCCCGGAACAGCGGCTCTAAAATCTTTCAGTAATTGTGTGGTTTTGGCTTGTGTGGTGCCACGACGCATTGATTTTAGAATCGAATCGGCAATGTGCTGCAACGGAATATCCAAGTAATTGCAAATTTTGGGTTCACGTTTCATGACTTCCAACACCTCCATCGGAAAGCCACTAGGAAAGGCATAATGCAAGCGTATCCATTCGATGTCTTCTACTTGAACCAAGGCTTCGAGGAGTTCGGCTAAATTTCTTTTTTTATAAATATCCAGTCCGTAATAGGTAAGGTCTTGGGCAATTAAAATGAGTTCTTTCACGCCGTCTCTGGCCAATCCTTGTGCTTCTTTGACCAATTTTTCGATGGGTTGCGACACGTGTTTGCCACGCATCAACGGAATGGCACAAAAGCTACACGGACGGTCACAGCCCTCGGCAATTTTCAAGTAAGCGTAATTTTTTGGGGTTGTAGTGAGGCGTTCGCCCAACAGCTCGTGTTTGTAATCGGCACCCAAGGCTTTGAGCAACAACGGCAATTCGGTGGTGCCAAAAAACTGATCGATGTTGGGGATTTCTTTTTCCAAATCGGGTCTGTAGCGTTCGGAAAGACAGCCCGTCACAAATACTTTATCAACCAATCCGCGTTCTTTTTTGTCGGCGTATTCTAAAATCATGTTCACCGATTCGGCTTTGGCGTTGTCAATAAATCCACAGGTGTTGATTACAATGATGTTGCCTTCGCGATCAGCAGGTGCTTCGTGCTCTACCTCTTTGCCGCTGGCGCGCAATTGGCCCATGAGTACTTCACTGTCGTAGATGTTTTTGGAACATCCTAAAGTGATCACATTGATTTTATTTTGCTTGGTCGATTTTGTTCTCATTTTTGCTATTTGGTCTGCAAAAGTACATTAATTCTCAAAAGAAACTTCAAATGAAATTCGGCTGTTTTTTTCAATTAAAAAAGGCCAATTAAGGCCTTTAGTATATTTACTCGTTAGCGAACTTGTTACAACTCAAAGGTGAGCGTGGTGGTAAACGAACTCGTGCTGGTTTTTACAGCAGCCCCATCGGTAAATCCATTGGTGAAAAACGAACGTTGCGAATAGCGCTGAGACAAATCATAGGCTAAGTCAATTCGTGTTCCGCCAAAATTGTAGCCAAATCCGGTAGAGTAAGCCTGTAACCCGCCGATCGTGTATTTGTTTTTGTAGGGACTTTGTTCGTTGCGATATCCGGCACGCACGCTCCATTCTTTGATTCGGTATTCAGTACCTATACGCAATTCGGCGGTATTTCTCAGGCTACTTTTTATTGCGGTATTGGCTACCGAAAATTCATCTTTGGGCTGGTAAGCGCAGTTGCTGTAATCTTTTAGGATGTAATCAATACTAAGTAATGCTTTTTTTCCAAAAATATAGGCTAAACTCCCCGTAATTTCATGTGGAGTTCGCAATTGGTAGGGACTGTAGACCATAATCACATTAGGAGTAGCCGAGGCATTGTTGGGGTTGTAATTGGCCGTAAAGTTTTTAGAAAATAACTTTTGGTTTACTTCGTCATTGAGTGTAAACCAAGTGGGTGATTTATAACTTAAACCGGCTCGTAATGATTGGGTAAACTTATGAATGGCACCCACCTGAAACGAAAATCCATTGCCATAGGTATGGATGTTATTTTCAAATTGAATTTTTTTGATAAGCGCAGGATCAGCAGCGTTTTCTTCATAGAAAATGGCCGTTTTGGTGTAATCGGTGAAATGGGTGTTGAGGTTGATGCCAAAATACCAGTTGTCTTTGTATTGAAAGCCGCCATTGAAGGCTAATTTTCCGTTGTATCCGCTACTTATTACATAATTTTCTTGGTAATAGCTGCTATCGGGTATAAAATTGGCAAGATAAGTGTCGTTGTTTGGGTTGCTAGTGTCATTGGTAATTACATTGGCATAATATCCCAAATAGGCTTGCTCGTCTTGGTAATTTAAATCTTCGTAATAATTGTATAATATGGTGTCCAAGTAAATGCCACCCTGATTGGCGTTGGGATTGGCGTAGTATAAAAAGTAATTGGCTATTGAATTGGAATTGTTTCCAACAGCATAAGTGGCATTTTCAAAATTATTGTCGTTTTCGTAGGCGATGCAAAAACTCAGTTTTTTCCAATTGGTCTTTGGATCGGTAGCCAGAAAAACAAAGGCAGCTCCAAGTTGATTCAAATCAAAAGAAATATTGTTTTCGGTTGTGGTGTTGCCAAAATAGGTCGAGCTGTTTTGGGTGTGTTGGTTGTTTAAACTTGCCGAAAATTGGTTGGTAGAAAATACCGCCGATCCTGCCGGATTACTATTTAGCGCCGATAAATCGCCACCCAAAGCGCCAAAAGCACCACTCATGGCTCTAAACCGTGCACTTCCATTGGTTTGTGTCATGCTGTACCGCAACGCCTGGTTGATGCCTTGAGCCCAAGTTTGTGCTGTTGTACATAGTAAAAGTAGGAGAACAAATTTTTTCATGAGTTGTTGATTTAAAAGTGATTAACGTCTGCCTCCACCGGATGATCTTCCGCCGCCCGAGCTTGGAGAACTGAAGGAACCCGAATTGTAATTTCCTGAATTGGATGGGGCTGGGGTGTAGCTTCTGGAAGGGGTGTCGTTTGACTCGTTTACCCGCACAGGTGAGCTTTGGCTTCTTGGGGTAGTTGCGCCCGAGTTGTAATACCTTGGCGTGTTACTTTCAGTACGGGTGCCCGAATTCGGGTTGGTTGCATTGTTGCGTGGGGCCTGATAATCGCGGGTGCCGTTGGGATTTGTTCTTGGGTTTACATTGTTAAATCGAGGAGATTCATATACCCGTGTGCCCGAAACTTCCGTGCGAACGCCACTGCGTGGATTGGTCACGTTGTTTCGCGGGTTGGGGTTGTAATTGGGGTTATTACGCACCGGATTTCTGGGGTTGGTTGGCACCGTACCTCGTGGATTATTGTTACTTCGATTGGGGTAATTTTGCCCGTAATAATAGGGCGTTGTGTATCGGCCGGTATTGGATCGGCGACCATCGTGGTAATAATTATTGCTGTAATACCAGTTGGGTGCGTATGGGTTGCAATAATAGTAATTGTAGGGGTAATATCCGCCAAAGTTCATGTAATAGGGACTATAGCCCCAACCCATATACATCGGGCTAAACCAATAGTCATACCCCCAATAGAAAAAAGGATTGTTCCAATAAGAATTGTACCAGTAATTGGACATGCCCCAATTGGTGTTGTAAAAGTTATAATTTATAGAAGTAGCCG
Organism: Flavobacterium sp.; assembly: GCA_026390995.1. Lineage (GTDB taxonomy): Bacteria > Bacteroidota > Bacteroidia > Flavobacteriales > Flavobacteriaceae > Flavobacterium. The sequence goes on along the minus strand of JAPLEX010000056.1, from coordinate 5,125 downwards.
AGTTTTCCCAAGCCGGATTGCTTTGGGCATACTCGGTAGTTGGAGTTGTGTATTGTTGAGCAGGAAGGCTGTCAGAAACGGAGCTGTATTGGTCTACATTGGTAAACGTTTCTGGAGTAGCTTGGGGTTCTTGTAGGCTCCCAAAATAGTTTTGATAGGCGTTGGGTTCAGTGACAGGCTTGGCTTGGTTTTGTTCGGGTTCGTTACCCGATCCGTAAATGCCATCTCGATCAATATAGTTGACATTTTGGTAGCCACCACAAGACAGAAAAAAAACACTGAAAAATCCAAAGAAAGCATAGGTAAACACAGCGCGCGAGGAAAAAGAATTCGTTTTCATATCTGCTATTTTTATTGTTGAACCCAACAAAATTAGTTAGTTTTGCCGAACATTTTAGTTAAAAAAAGTTAAACAATTTTTGAGCCAATAAACAATGAGCAAGAATCTAACTACACGCGGGGAAGATTATTCCAAATGGTACAACGAATTGGTCGTTAAGGCTGATCTAGCCGAGAATTCAGGCGTTAGAGGTTGTATGGTGATAAAGCCCTACGGCTATGCGATTTGGGAAAAAATGCAAGCAGAATTAGATCGTATGTTTAAAGAAACAGGCCACAGCAATGCCTATTTTCCCTTGTTTGTTCCCAAAAGTATGTTTGAGGCCGAAGAAAAAAACGCCGAAGGTTTTGCTAAAGAATGCGCCATCGTCACCCATTATAGACTCAAGAACGATCCGGATAAACCCGGTAAGTTAATGGTGGATCCCAATGCCAAACTCGAAGAGGAACTGATCGTTCGTCCAACCAGTGAAGCCATTATTTGGAGCACCTATAAAAACTGGGTACAATCCTACCGCGATCTTCCGTTGTTAATCAACCAATGGGCCAATGTGGTTCGTTGGGAAATGCGCACCCGTTTGTTTTTGCGCACCGCCGAATTTTTATGGCAAGAAGGACACACCGCGCATGCCACTAAAGCAGAAGCCATTGAAGAATCGATAAAAATGATGAATGTCTATGCTGATTTTGCTCAAAATTTCATGGCCATTCCCGTTATCAAAGGAGTGAAAACTGAAACCGAGCGTTTTGCGGGTGCCGAAGAAACCTATTGCATTGAAGCCTTAATGCAAGACGGAAAAGCCTTGCAAGCCGGAACCTCTCACTTTTTGGGTCAAAATTTCGCCAAAGCTTTTGAAGTAAAATTTGCTACTGCCGAAGGCAAACAAGAATATGTTTGGGGAACTTCTTGGGGTGTTTCCACCCGCTTAATGGGCGCTTTAGTCATGACCCATTCAGACGACCAAGGCTTGGTTTTGCCACCCAACTTAGCGCCAATTCAAGTGGTGATTGTGCCAATTTATAAATCTGATGAGCAATTGGCCGAAATTTCGTCTGTAGCCAATGAGCTTGCAACTGCATTCCGAAATCTAAAAGTTGCGGTAAAATACGACGACCGAACTACACAAAAGCCGGGTTTTAAATTTAACGAATACGAGCTCAAAGGTGTTCCTGTGCGCATTGCTATAGGGCCAAAAGATCTAGAAAACGGCACATTCGAAGTGGCCCGAAGAGATACTTTAAGCAAAGAAATTGTTTCGAAATCGGCTATTGTGAATTATGTGCAAGATTTGTTGACGCAAATGCAACACGATTTGTTTACTAAAGCCTTAAATTACCGAGATACACACATCACGGAGGTGAATTCTTTTGAGGAATTTAAAAGCGTGTTAGAAACCAAAGGCGGATTTGTTTCAGCCCATTGGGATGGCACATCCGAAACCGAAGAAAAAATCAAAGAATTAACCAAAGCCACCATTCGTTGTTTGGCTTTAGATCGGGTGTTAACCCCAGGAAAATGTGTGCTTACCGGAGCCGAATCTACTGGTAGAGTGTTGTTTGCAAAGGCCTATTAAAAAAAATAGAAAAAAAATAGAATACAACTTGTACGAATAAAAAATAGTTGTATTTTTGCATCCGCATTACAAAAGTTAGGCCCGTTCGTCTATCGGTTAGGACGCCAGGTTTTCATCCTGGTAAGAGGGGTTCGATTCCCCTACGGGCTACAAGATTAAATAATTTAAGAAAAAAACATAAAATGGCAAATCACAAGTCAGCGTTAAAAAGAATCAGAAGTAACGAAAAAAGAAGAGTTTTAAACCGTTACCAACACAAAACAACTCGTAATGCGATCAAAGCGTTGCGTATGGCTACTGATAAATCAGACGCTGCTGCAAAATTGTCAAGTGTAATTTCAATGATTGATAAATTGGCGAAGAAAAATATCATTCACGATAACAAAGCTTCAAATTTGAAATCTAAATTAACCAAACACGTAGCTAAGTTATAATGATATAAATTAGTGATACTTAAAAAAAAGCTCCTGTCCAGGAGCTTTTTTTATGGCCGTAACTTCTTTTGGCTTACCGCTTCTAATAAATCTTTAGAAATGGGTTTGGGCATAAAGTCCAACACCATGGCGTATGATTTAGATTTCTCGATGTCTTCGGGGTCTATGGTAGACGAAAGTACAATCACTTTGCAATCTGGGAATACGTCGCGGTATTTGGGCTCAGCGAAAGCATCCAAAAACTCCCAACCTCCCATAACAGGCATATTTAAATCCAGAAAAATCAAACTAGGCTTCACGGTTGCACTGCTGGCAATTAAATGGTCAAGATACTCAAGTGCTTCTTCTCCGTTATGTGCGGTTACAATTTCTTTGGCATAGGCAGTTCTTGTCAACACCATTTTGCTTAACATGATCGTGATTGAGTAATCGTCTACACATAAAAGTAAATCCATAATAGGGGGTAGGTTTATTTGGTGAATGATAGGGTAAATGTAGTGCCTTTGTCTACTTTGCTTTCTAAGCTAATGCTTCCTCCCATAGATTCAACTTGAGATTTCACTAAATACAAGCCCAATCCTTTACTGTCTGGGTAGTTGTGGAAGCGTTGGTATAATCCAAAAACTTTGTCTTTGTTGCGCGCTAAATCAATGCCAATGCCATTGTCTTTAAAGGTCATCACAACCCGATCTTCTACTTCTTTGGTGGCAATGCTAATTTTTAACGCACGATCAGTTGCGCGGTATTTGAGCGAATTGGTAAACAAGTTCAAGAGAATACTTTCTAAGTAGGCTCTATTAACATGCAAAACAGGGGCCAAATCCAATTCCATTTTTAAAACGGGTTGGGTGCTTTCTATTAAAAAGCTCAACTGATTGAATACATTTTCAAAAACATCTTTAACCTGTACTTCTTCTCGCTGTATTGAAGGACTGTCTTTGATGATAATCACCTTTACCAAATCATTGACGGTCTCGTTCAATAAATCGGTTGATTTTTTAAATCCACCTAAAATCGCTTGCAATTCGGGATTGTCAATTGGCATGTCGTCTAATAATGTCAATAAGCCTGATAAATTTGATAAGGGTGCTCGCAGGTTGTGTGAGGTAATGTAAGAGAATTGTTTTAAGTCGGTGTTGTTTTGGGTGAGCTCCCGGATCAGTTGCTCTTTTTCTTTTTCTTGTCTCTTCTCGGCGGTAATGTCTCGTTGTATAGAAACCCAATGCGAATGTTCACCTTCTTGGTTGGTAATGGGCAGCATTAAAAAATTCACCCAATAGCCTTCGCCCGATTTGTTCTTGTTATAGGATTCAAACTGATACGATTTTTTTGTTTTTAGTGCGTTGGCAATTTGCGGCAATACTTTTGCTACCGAATCTTTTGACATGAATACAGAAGGTGTTTTGCCAATCACTTCAGATGATTTGAAGCCTGTAATTTTGGTGAAAGCCGGATTCACGAATACAATTTTTGGCACTGTGCGGTATGACTTTTCAGATTCGGTAATCATGACCGCGTCTTTGGTTTGGGTAACCACGGTTTCGAGCAGTTTCAGTCGCTGTTCTTCTATTTTTTGTTTGGTAATGTCTTGTATGGCTCCAATCATTCGAATGGCCGTATCGTTTTCGTCTTTCACCAAAAAGCCTCGATCATAGACAAATTTATAACTGCCATCGGCACAACGAAATCGGTATTCGTCTTGCCATTTCTCGGTTTTTTGTTCAATAAATGAATACAGTCGAACCGACATTTTAATACTGTCTTCAGGATGAATTCGGTCAAACCACCAACTGGAGGTGTGGCCTACCTCTTCTTTTTTATACCCAAAAACTTCTTCAATTCCTTTGTTCCAAATAAAATAATCTTCCTGAATTTTCCAATCCCAAATGGTGTCGCTGGTCGCTTTGGCTACAATGTCATAGCGTTCGTTAGAGGCTTTAATTTCGTCGTCGGTATGTTTAAGGGTGTCAATAAAGGCCAAGCTATTGGTTTCGTTTTTGCCCAACACATAATACAAAAAAGCCGCCGCTATTCCTACAAAAAAGAGGTCTTTAATAAAATAGATCAAGGACAAAGTGGCGAGCGAAAAACCCAGTGAAGTCAATAAAAAGTAGCTACCAATGGCCAATGGTAAAAATAAAAATAGAAAATACAGGGCTATTTTATTTGACTTCTTTTTCATTGACTCAAATATAAAAAAATATCCCAATTTGTCTTGGGAATAGAGCAACTAATTTAGGTTAAATTTTTGCAGATGAACTTACCTTTAACTTAATGAAATTAAGGTTTTTTATGTAAAAATAAAGTGTAGCTTTGCACCCATTAAAAATCACAGATGGAATCGATCAGAAACATTGCAATTATTGCCCACGTTGACCACGGTAAAACTACTTTGGTGGACAAAATTATGTACCATTGCCAACTTTTTCGCGAAAACGAAAACACCGGTGATTTAATTCTCGACAACAACGACTTGGAGCGTGAAAGAGGAATTACGATTACCTCCAAAAACGTATCCGTGGTTTACAAAGGAACCAAAATCAACATCATTGATACCCCTGGTCACGCCGATTTTGGTGGCGAAGTAGAACGCGTACTCAATATGGCCGATGGCGTTTGTTTGTTGGTAGATGCCTTTGAAGGTCCAATGCCACAAACACGATTTGTATTGCAAAAAGCCATCGATTTGGGATTAAAGCCTTGTGTGGTGATTAATAAAGTAGACAAAGAAAACTGTACTCCCGAGGAAGTACACGAAAAAGTATTTGATTTGATGTT
>JAPLEX010000008.1:17915-32441 GCA_026390995.1 Flavobacterium sp. | reverse complement strand
TCTTTTGGTAATGGTGGTGCAAGGGAGACATCAAAAAGATGCGTTTGCCTTCGCCAAAACGTTTTTTGGTGAATTTAAAGTAGCTCACTTGCAGGATTACCGATAAATTTTCTACTAAAAAAATGCCACACAACAAAGGCACCAAGAGTTCTTTGCGCACCGAAATAGCTAAAACTGCAATTATACCGCCAATGGTTAAACTGCCTGTGTCGCCCATAAATACTGATGCAGGGTAGGAATTATACCATAAAAATCCAACCAAAGCCCCCACAAATGCAGCGATAAACACAGTCATTTCGCCCGAATTGGGGATATACATGATGTTCAAATAATTGGAGAAAATGATGTTCCCCGACACAAAGGTGAAAATCCCCAGTGCCAAGACCGAGATGGCCGAGGTTCCCGCAGCGAGTCCATCAATACCGTCAGTCAGGTTGGCGCCATTGGATACTGCGGTGATGATAAAAATCACGATGGGAATAAACACCAACCAAGCCCATTTTTCGTAGCCCTCACCTGTCCAAGCGAGTAATTCGGCATAATCAAATTCGTTGTTTTTGAAAAAAGGAATCGTGGTTGCGGTAGATTTTTCCTCGTTGGGCAGGGCCGAAATCACATTTTGAGATTGGTTTACCACTACAGTATTCACTTTGTCAGTTCGGATAGTTACTCCCGGATGTGTGTATAAAACAGTCCCAACAATTATACCCAAGCCTACTTGGCCAATCACTTTAAAAATCCCTTTCAGTCCTTGTTTGTCTTTTTTGAAAATTTTGATGTAGTCGTCAATAAAGCCAATGGTTCCCATCCAAAGTGTGGTCACGATGAGCAAAATGATGTAAATATTATTGAGTTTGGTGAGCAGCAAAACCGGAATTAAGGTGGCGATAATAATGATTAATCCCCCCATAGTTGGCGTGCCTGCTTTTTCATTCTGACCGGCCAATCCCAATTCTCGCACGGTTTCTCCCACTTGTTGGTTGCGCAAAAAAGTAATGATGCGTTTCCCGTATATGGTAGAGATTAACATCGAAAGAATAACCGCTAGGGCTGATCTAAATGTAATGTATTGAAACACGCCCGCTCCGGGAACGTCTACTACTTTATACAGGTATTCAAAAAAATAATACAACATAGTTATCTATTTATGAAGTTGAATGAATAAGTCTTGTACGTGTTGCATATCATCAAATTCGTACCGTACGCCATGAATTTCTTGATAGGTTTCGTGTCCTTTGCCGGCAATCAAAATAATATCATGGGCTTTTGCCAATTGACAAGCGGTTTTGATGGCTTGGAATCTGTCGGTAATGGTCATTGATTTTTTGTAATGCTGGGGCTCGATACCGGCTTCCATTTCACGTAAAATCACTTCGGGATCTTCGGTGCGTGGATTGTCTGCCGTGAGTATTACCTTGTCGCTAAATTGAGCCGCAATCTGAGCCATAATGGGCCGTTTGGTTTTGTCGCGATCGCCACCACAACCTACGATAGTAATCAGTTGTTCGTTTTTGGTTCGGATGGAATTGATGGTTTGCAATACATTGTCCAACGCATCAGGCGTGTGGGCATAATCAACAATAGCCGTGATTTTTTCTTGTGCCGACACGATAAATTGAAAACGTCCCGACACACTTTCGAGTTCTGAAACCCAGCGCAAGGCATCCAAGGGTTCTAAGCCCAACTCAACCGCTGTGCCGTAGATGGCCAAAATATTGTAGGCATTAAAGGTGCCGATGAGTCGCACCCAAACTTCTTGTTCGTTAATTTTGAGCAACAAACCCGACAACTGATTTTCTAAAATCTGCGCCTTGTAATCGGCATACGTTTTTAAAGCATATGATTTTTTACGCGCGTTTGTGTTTTGCAACATCACCGGCCCGTTTTTGTCATCCAGATTGGTCAAGGCAAATGCCGATTTGGGCAACTCACGTCGCGGTATTCGGCAAACGTCGCATGATAATCCAAATGATCGTGCGATAGATTGGTGAATATTCCACCCGCAAAATGCAAAGCTTCGGTGCGTTTTTGGTGAATGCCATGCGAGCTCACTTCCATAAAACAATAATCTACTCCTGCGGCAATCATTTCGCGCAGATAGCGATTGATGGTCAAGGAATCTGGTGTGGTATGGGTGGCCGGATATTCGATCTCGTTTACACGAATGGTTACCGTAGAGAGCAAGCCCACTTTATACCCTGCTTTTTTAAATAATTGATACAGCAAAGAAGCAACCGTCGTTTTTCCATTGGTTCCGGTTACACCCACCAATTTTAATTCTTGGGATGGATTGTCGTAATAATTGGCCGAAAGAAATGCCAAAGCACGGTTAGTATCAAGAACTTGCACGTAGGTAATTCCGTTGTGTAAGTTGGCAGGCATTTGGTCGCAAACAATACTTGTTGCACCCAATTTGATCGCTTTTTCTATAAAGTCGTGGCCGTTTGAAAGGGTACCGCGTATGGCCACAAACACATCATTTTGGCTTACTTTGCGCGAATCAAATTCAATTTTTGCAATCGAAAAATCCGTCGAACCAATTACCGATTCGATAGCTACTTTGTATAAGATGTCTTTTAGCTGTTTCAAAATAATTGTAAGGTTACCAGAGTATTCTTTTTTACTTGCGTGCCCGCCGATATCGATTGGGATTTCACCTTCCCGATTCCGTTTACTTTTACTTTTAATCCCCAATTTTCTAAGAGTGCTACCGCATCCATACCCGCCATTCCTTTCAAATTTGGGAGAATGTTGTTGGGGTCTTGGACTTTTTTATAATAAGCATTGAATTGCGCGTCTTGCTTGGATATCGTGCGATTTATGTTGGAAATTTCATTGGTGGTGGGCGCATCGGTAAATATTTTTTGAGCCACGCGCTTAAAAACCGGACCTGCCACATCGGCACCGTAATAATTATTACTAGTTGTTTTGGGTTTATGCACCACCACGATGCAGGAATATTTGGGCGCCTCGGCCGGGAAATAACCTACAAATGAAGATATGTAGTATTTATCGGCTCCGCCATTTGGCGCATAATTGGCTTGGGCCGTACCTGTTTTCCCCGCCATAGAAAACTCTTTTGAATACAAGTCTTTGGCCGTTCCAAATTTGACTACATTTTTCAGGATCGCTTTTACCTTGATTAAGGTGGTTGGCGAACAAATGCTAGGATTCATTACTTGTTTCGGAAAACGCTTGATGGTTTTGTTGTACTCTTTGATCTCACTCACAAACTGCGGTTTCACCATTTCGCCATTGTTGGCCACTGCATTATAAAAGGTCAAGGTTTGCAATGGCGTAATGTGCACACCATAGCCAAAAGCCATCCATGGCAACGATAGATTGTTCCAGTTTTTTGATCCGGGTACCGGAACAGTTGGAATGCCTTCCCCTTGTATAGCTATCCCTATGGGCTTGGTGAGTCCAAAATTCTCAAGGTGTTTTACAAAGGCACTAGGATTATTTTTATAGTTATTGTGCACCGCTTGTACCATAACCGTATTTAATGAATTTTCGAAGCCGAGCGCCAAAGTCATTTTTTGTGCTTTTGGATGCGAATCAACAACCCACCCATCGCCATACTGTATTCTTCCGCCTTTTGTATCAAAAATAGCGGTGGTGTCAACTTTTTGGTCTTCGAGCAGCGCCACCAAATCGGCCAATTTGTAGGTAGAACCCGGTTCGTGTGCCTCCATGATGGCATAATTATTGGCTTCATAGTAGCTGCCATCTGTCGCTTTGGCCAAATTGGCAATGGCTCTTATGTAGCCCGTTTTGGTTTCCATCACTACAACACATCCGTGATCGGCTTCATATTCTTTGAGTTGTTTGAGCAAGGCATGGTGTGCAATATCTTGTATATAGACATCGATGGTTGAAATCACATCATAGCCATCGTGTGGTTCCACTTCATTCACATCGCGTATGGGTTTCCATTGGTTTTGGGCAATTTTTTGCTTAAGTACTTTTCCGTCTTTCCCATCCAAATACCGACGGAAGGCAAATTCAACACCTTTGCCTTCTAATGTACTGTCTGGTTTTTTTCGCACATAGCCTATGGTTCTTTCGGCAATGCGGCCCATAGGGTGTTTACGTAAATTCTCGGCTGTAATGTTAAACCCATTAGACAAGGGCAACTTTTTGATGCGGCGGAATTGCTTGTGCGAAAGGTTGCGGGCAATGAGGAAGTACCTGTTTTTTTGGGCACGAGCCTTGCGTAAATTGGTTTCAAATTCGGCGGCAGGCTTATTGATGATGCGGTGCAAAGAATCACATAAAGGCGCTATAAATTCATTGAAATCTTCAGTTGAGGCAGCCATTGCGTCAAAACGAAAGTTGTAGTTTGGCACCGTGGTGGCCAATAAACTCCCGTCAGCCGAATAAATATTGCCTTTGTTGGCCTTAATTTCAAACACTTTAACTGTGTTTTGTGAAGCCAGTTTACGGTAATGAGCGCCTTGCGTCCATTGAATTTTAGTTAAATGAAAAATCACCGCTCCTGCAACAGCTATCATTGCAAAAGACACCAAGAAGATGCGAACAGCGCTATGTTTAACTTCTACTGCCATAGTTTGAATTGATCCCAAAAACTGTGATGAACAGGCGTTTTTACTTTTATTTTTACTGGAGGAACTTCCGAAGGAAAAATATTTTTCAACACCATTTGTTCGGCCACCGTAGATTCCATTTTTAACTGCATTAATTCTGATCGTTTGTTCACAAAATCAGATCGCAATTCTTTTACTTCATTGGTTAAGGCTACTATTTTAAACACCTTTTGTTCATAATTCTGTGTATTGGCAATCATGAGAATAGCCAAGCCAATGACAAACAAGATAAAGCGCCAATTTTTGGCTGCATTGGCATCTTCGTTTATTAAAAAACGAGCTTTCAATATGCTATACACGCCGTGTTTCATAAAAATGCGTTTACCTTATTCTTGAATTATATTTTTTCGGCTATGCGAAGTTTGGCACTTCTAGCGCGGTTGTTTGTTTTTATTTCTTGCATATCGGGAACAATCAATTTGCCGATGGTTTTAAAAGGAACCGTAAAATTTCCGAAGAAATCGCGTTCGGGTTCGCCTTCAAACAAGCCGTTTTTCATGAAACGCTTCACCAGTCGATCTTCGAGCGAATGGTAGGAGATGACGCTCAGTCGACCACCCGGATTCAAAATTTCAAGAGATTGGGTTAAAAATTCTTTTAACACTTCCATTTCTTGGTTCACCTCAATGCGAATCGCTTGGTAGATTTGGGCTAATATTTTATGGCTTTTGTGCGCCGGTAAAAAACGAGACAAAACGTCTTTCAGCTGTGCCGTATTTTTGATTAATTCGTATTCCCGAACCTCTATTATTGTTCTGGCTAGCGCGGGAGCATTTTTTAATTCGCCGTAGTAATAGAACACACGGGTTAAATTTTCTACATCATATTCGTTTACCACCTTGTAGGCGCTGAGCTCGGTTCTTTTACTCATGCGCATGTCTAATTCGGCATCAAATCGGGTTGAAAAACCGCGTTCGGCCACATCAAATTGGTGAGAAGAAACACCCAAATCGGCCAAAATACCGTCTACACTTTTAATGTTATGAAAGCGCAAAAAACGCTTGATGTACCTAAAGTTTTCATGAATCAACGTAAACCGATCGTCGGGCAAGGCATTGGCCAAGGCATCTTCGTCTTGATCAAAAGCAAATAGCTTTCCTTCGGGACCCAACTGCTGAAGCATTGCTTTGGAATGTCCACCACCGCCAAAGGTCACATCAACATAAATGCCATCCGCTTTTATCGCCAAACCATCCACGGTGGGATGCAGTAAAACAGGATTATGATAGTCCATTTGGCGCGTCGTTTACAGTTCCCATTACTTCTTCGGCCAAGTCAGCAAAGTCAAGTACCGAATCATCAATTGCTTTTTCGTAGGCTTCTTTATCCCAAATCTCCACAATATTTACTGCTGACGACAAAACAATTTCTTTTGAAATACCTGCAAATGAAACCAAGTCCTTTGGGATTAAAACCCGACCCAACGCATCCACTTCTACTACACGAACTCCCGCAGTAAATCGACGAATAAAGTCGTTGTTCTTTTTTACAAAGCGGTTTAATGAATTGATTTTTTGCATCATCGCATTCCATTCGGCAATGGGATATAACTCCAAACAAGGCTGAAACACTGAGCGCTTCAAGACAAATCCTGCCTGAAGTCCCGTGGTAAGTTGTTTCTTCAACGGAGCCGGCATTAAGAGCCTTCCCTTTGCGTCTACCTTACATTCGTATGTTCCGATTATTGCTTCCAAAAAATCACTGCTTAAATTAGATTCAGAGCAAAAATATAAAATAAATTTCCACATTTTACCACTTTCTACCACTTTGTTAATAAGTTTTACCACTTTGGAGAAAATCCGTTTAAAAATCGTTCTAGAAACAAAAATTTGGACCCAGTCAAATTGTTAAGAAGGACAAAAAAATGCAGCTGAATTGGCTGTGGTTTTGAAAATTAAGGCAGCAATGCGAGAGTTAATTAAGAGACACGATAAGCGTCGCCCAACTAGTATCTTTCATTTAAAAAATTCTATATTTGCGGCAGTTAGGAACCTAGCTTGTCATTTATGAAACATGCAATAAAAAAAGAAGGCAAATACACCTACTTCGAAGCCGGCGAAGGAACTCCCATCATTATTCTTCATGGACTTATGGGTGGTTTAAGCAACTTTGATGGGGTGGCTGATTTCTTCCCTGTTCACGGATACAAAGTGGTTATACCGGAGTTGCCTATCTATACGCAAAGCATTTTGCGCACCAACGTAAAAGCGTTTGCCCGATACGTAAAAGAGTTTATCACCTTTAAGGGATATGACCGGGTAATTTTATTGGGAAATTCATTGGGTGGACACATTGCCTTGTATCACACCAAAATGTATCCCGAAAAGATGCTGGGCCTTATCATTACTGGAAGCTCCGGATTATATGAAAGTGCGATGGGCGATAGCTACCCGAGAAGAGGCGATTACGAATACATTCAAAAAAAGGCCGAAGCCGTCTTTTATGACCCTAAAATTGCGACCAAAGAAATTGTTGATGAAGTATATGCCATGGCTAATGATCGCATTAAATTGATTAAAACCTTGACCATTGCCAAAAGCGCCATACGACACAACATGGCCAAAGATTTACCCAAAATGCACGTGCCCACCTGTATAATTTGGGGCAAAAACGACAATGTAACGCCACCACATGTGGCCGAAGAGTTTAATAAATTGATGCCTAATTCTTCCTTATACTGGATTGATCATTGCGGCCATGCAGCTATGATGGAACACCCAGCAACCTTTAATCAACTGATGCTTGAGTGGTTGAAAAAGGTAAATCTATAGCCCCTTTTTTCTCATGAAAATAAACACTGCCGAATTTATCATCAGCAATTCTGAAGTTGACAAATGCCCAAAAGAACCGTTGCCAGAATACGCGTTTATTGGTCGTTCCAACGTGGGGAAATCGTCGCTGATTAACATGCTTACCAACCACAAAAACTTGGCAAAAACCTCGGGAAGACCAGGTAAAACACAGTTAATCAATCACTTTAAAATAAACAACAATTGGTTTTTAGTTGATTTACCCGGGTATGGTTATGCCAAAGTATCCAAAAAAACAAAGGCGGTTTTTCAGCAATTTATCACCGATTACTTTGAACAACGTACGCAGCTCGTTTGTGCGTTTGTACTCATTGACATTCGATTGGAAGCGCAAAAAATTGATTTGGAATTTATGGAATTTATGGGCGAAAGCGAAATTCCGTTTTGCATCGTATTTACCAAAGCTGACAAAATTAGCCGAGTAAAAGTAGACATGCACGTGGCAGCCTATAGAAAACAAATGCTCGCCAACAACTGGGCCGAAATGCCGCAGCACTTTGTTACTTCATCTACCGAAGGAACTGGAAAAGAAATTCTCCTGAGCTACATCGAAGAGATTAACCAGGAGTTATTTCAAGAGAAGCCGTATTAGTTGTAGGATTGGGAATTACCCTTTTAATTCTAATTTTTCGCCAAAATAATCGCAAAAATCTTTCATGGTTGCCGCCATTTTTTCATCGGCTGTGGCACGGTGATAGGTTTCGGACATGGCCACCAAGGTTTGGTGAAAAAAGACTTTCATTTCGTCAACCGGCATGTCTTTGGTCCACAAATCAATGCGTAAGGTTTCTTTATTTTTATTATCCCAAATGGACAACATAATGGCTTTGGATTCTTCGAGTTCGACACCGCCGTCTTGGGCTGTCCAATGCAGTTTTTCGGGCACTCGATTCTCGTCTAGCTCAACTATAAATTTAATTTCGGATGTAGGTTTTTGCGTCATTATTTCTTGGGTTTATAGTGTGATTGTTCAAAAATAGTTTTGGCGTCAGCGGCCAATAATTCTTGGATACTTATTTTGTTGTTTTCCATGTAGGCCCGCACAATTTGCCAACCCACCCAGGCCCCAACTCGTCCAGGTGATTCGTTGTCTATTTCTAAATAAAACTTAGAAAAGGGCGCAGGAGTTAGAAAGCGGGGGACTAATTTTTGATCGGTACTGTACAGCATTTTTTTATCAATAAAGTAGCGCCAAATGTAACTTTCATTTTCTACACACCAGGTGATTTGCTCGGGCAAAAACCCAATTTTGTCAGCATCAGCATAGGTTGGGAGTAGCACGTCTTTGAGGTAAGCTTCTTTTCCGGCATAGATCATTTGCGACAAAAATGAAGAATCTCTTGGCGGTGGAATTTTGCGAAAAGCGAAACCAGAAACCAAATCGGGCAGCAACTGATTGGATTCAAAATTTTGCTTGATGTAGTTGGGAAATTCATAAAATCGATGCGCCTTACCCAAATACATTTCGAGGGAAATTAATACTAAAGTGTCGGCATAAATCACTTTGTTGTGGTAATCCATTTCAGAAATCACGGTGATTACTTTGGGCGTTTTGGTTCCTGGAAAATAATACTGCATGTGCTTTACCAAATCGGTGATTTCGGTTTGTTCTTTTTGAAAATTTCCAAACTTTTTTTGCACCTCGCCATACAATTCACGCCACATGGGGTTTTGCATTTTGTCTTGCCAGATCGCATCATCATTGCCCTCGGGAAAGAAATAGGGATATTTGGCTTTGAGTGCAGGCAAATCTTGGGGAGCCGTCTCAAAAAAGGCCTTGTCAAAGCGTTCCACTTTTATGGTCAATGGTTTTTCGCTGAGTTCTTGCTCAACTTTGGAGCGTTTATCGCAAGCGATGATGAGCAGCGCAGTCGCCAAAAATAGTCCTGCTTTTACAACTAGTTTATTCATGAATTGTGTTGGTATTTTTTTAGTAAAACTCCGAAAACTTAATTATCGTATGCCTAGCCCTGATGGCAGCGGTATCGCCGCGCAAAAAAAGAGGGAAAATCCCGATTATTTTTTGCGGGGAATATAGCGAACAGCAGGAAATAGCTTCATTCAAGGGTTAAAAAAAAAGCAAAGAGGGGTAGCAAATTATTATTATTTTTGCAAAGATACTCACCGTATTTCTAAATCCAATCGCATGCTTCCAAATAATTCATTCTCGGCTGAAAATGCCAGCAATCAGATTGTATCGTGGTTAAAAAATTATGCCCTAGAGGCTAAAAGTTCGGGCTTTGTCGTGGGCGTTTCGGGCGGCATTGATTCGGCGGTCACCTCTACGCTGTGCGCCCTTACTGGTTTGGATGTATTGTGTGTAACCATGCCCATTCATCAAGCCGAAAGTCACGTGAGTCGCGCTTACGAACACATCAAGCACTTGCAAAACCGCTTTCCGAATGTGCAACACCACGAAGCCAATTTGACACCCTTGTTTGACACCTTTACTGCCCAGCTGCCCAGCAGTTCAAATTCTGATAAATTGCAACTTGCCTTGGCCAATACCCGAGCGCGTTTGCGCATGACTACGCTGTATTACTTTGCTGGAATTCACGGCCGATTGGTAGCCGGAACAGGCAATAAAATTGAAGATTTTGGGGTGGGATTTTACACCAAATATGGCGATGGCGGGGTAGATTTGAGCCCCATTGCCGATTTGATGAAATCGGAAGTATTTGCCTTGGGCGCGCATTTGGGAGTGCCTCAATCTATCTTGACGGCCGCACCCACTGATGGTTTGTTTGGCGACGACCGCAGCGACGAAGACCAATTGGGCGCTACCTATGATGAGTTGGAATGGGCCATGACTGCAATAGAAATGCAGTTATCGTCGGCAGACTTCACAGCCAGACAACAGGAAGTAATGGCCATATACTCCCGACTTCACCGGGTAAATCAACACAAAATGATTGCAATTCCGGTGTGCAAGATTGATCGCTAAGCATTTGATTTTAATAAGTTTATTTTATTTTTTAATTTTTTTTTAACTAATTTTAACGCACTAAACTAGCTGTTCATTCTTAACAATTGAAATTATGATCAATGTTTGTCTTGCAGATAATTATCCAGTAGTGCATTTTGGGATTAAATCCTATTTTAAAGACAATGCCCACATCAGTATTGTAGCCAATGTTGGGAATTTCTCCATGGTGAAAGACGTATTATACACCAAAGACATAGATGTGCTTGTGCTTGATTTAGACCTGGACGGACTCACCAGCATCTACGAATTAAAGGCCATCATTAAATACTACACCAAAACCAAAGTCATTATTTTTAGCAGTTATGCCGAGCAAGTCTATGCACCAAACGCGATCAAAGCTGGAGTTTCGGGCTATGTGCACAAAACGGCAAAAATTGAAACCTTGGGCGTGGCCATCATGAAAGTGCACCAAGGCCAAACCATACTCAACGACACCTTGAAGCGCAACTTGGCCTTAATCGCCAAGCAAAATAAAAACGAGCGCTTGTACCGCAAACTCTCCAACCGGGAAGTTGAAGTATTGCGTTATTTGAGCAACGGAAAAAAGAACAACGAAATTTCAGCCATATTGGGCCTAAACGAAAAAACCGTGAGTACCTACAAGTTGCGTTTATTGAGCAAATTGAATGTCACCAACTTGGTTGACTTAGTAAACAAAGCGAAAACTTTAGAAATCGTCTAGTGGTAGCGCGACATTACGCGGCCTAATTTTTGGGAAAAATGCTGGATTAGTTTGGTATAATCCATGGCTAGACTCAGGGTTTCTGCATTGTCTGTTTCGGGTTCTTTGGACAATTCGCCTTTTAATTCTTCTACAATTCGATCGACCAAAAACCAACGCAAACTTAAAATCGTCTCCGAGACATATTGCGCGATAGTCTGGTCTTTTCCTTTCACCTCAATTTGTTTGGATTCCCAGTTGTGCAGCAATTGTTGCTCTTCGGCCATGAGAATGTTGGTGATTTCTTGTATCTGATCGGCTTCTAAATGCTGGATGTATTGTTCCAACTGAAATACTTCCTGCTGGTTAAAATAGTCCATCAGATCACTAAATATCTTTTGAAATAATGGATGAGCCAATTCTACCTCATCTTCTTGCAAGCTCAAATAAATACGCTGATACACTTTGTATTTTTTGAGCACCGAAACCGTTTCTACCACTCCTTCGTCATTGGCTTGCAGCAACAGATCTTCAAATTCTTCTTCGCAGTTTCCGTAGAGCAATAAAATTTCGATGATTTTGCGCTCCAATTCATAGAGCACATCAACCTTTTCGGTTTGCAGCGGCAGATCATTACGCAGCACTTCAAAGCTCTTTTGCTCTTGTTTCATTTGCTTCCCTCGATCGGTAAGATCTTTTTGAACCAATTGGGCCAAGGTATTGAGCAGCACTTGCTCGGAAATATCCATAATGCGGGAACATTCTTGGATGTAGATTTCGCGTTTAATGCGATCGGGGATTTTGGCAATACTGCCCACCATGTCGCGAATGAGTTCGGCTTTTTTGATCGGATCGTTCTTGGCGTCCAACATCAATAACGAAGCCTTGAACTGAATAAAATCTTGGGCGTTATCATCTAGGTATCGCAGCAATTCGTCGAGCGGCGTTTTCTTGGCAAAACTATCGGGATCCTCCCCTTCTGGAAAAGTGCACACCCGCACGTTCATGCCTTCTTCTAGAATCAAATCGATTCCGCGAATGGAGGCGCGCAAGCCGGCCGCATCGCCATCATAGAGCACCGTGATATTTTTGGTGAGTCGATTGATGAGTCGAATCTGATCGGGCGTCAATGCGGTTCCCGATGAGGACACTACGTTTTCGATACCCGCTTGATGCAGCTGAATGACATCGGTATAGCCTTCGACCAAGAAACAGTTGTTTTGTTTGGCAATGGCTTGTTTGGCATGAAAAATACCGTACAAAACTTTGCTTTTGTGGTAAATTTCGCTTTCGGGCGAATTGAGGTACTTGGCTGCTTTTTTGTCGTTGGTTAAAATACGCCCACCAAAACCCAGTGTTCTGCCCGTAGCCTTTGCCTAATGCTTCTTTTGAAAAAGCATCCCAAGTTTCGGGCGAGTAACCCAAGGCAAATTTCTTGATGGTATCGGCAGAAAATCCGCGTTCTTTAAAGTAGGTGAGCCCAATGGCTTTGCCTTCTTCTGAATTTAATAACGTATCGTGAAAATAAGTTTTGGCAAATTCTGAAACCAAAAAAAGACTCTCGCGCACATCGGTCGACGCTTTTTCAGCTTCGGTTTGCTCGGTTTCTTCGAGTTCGATGTTGTACTTTTTGGCCAAATACCGAATGGCTTCGGGATAGGTAAAATGTTCGTGTTCCATTAAGAACGCCACCACATTTCCGCCTTTGCCCGAACTAAAATCTTTCCAAATTTGCTTCACCGGCGAGACCATAAACGAAGGCGAACGCTCGTCTGAGAACGGACTCAAGCCCTTGAAGTTGCTGCCCGCGCGTTTGAGTTGTACAAAATCGCCAATCACCTCTTCTACACGAGCGGTTTCGAATACGGTATCTATGGACGATTTTGAGATCATGAAAACAAATTTTGAAAGAAAGTAAAACTACAAATTAAACAAAACGGGTAAGCACTTGTGTTATATTTTTCGGTCTATCACATAATTGACCATGAGTGTTAGGGAAGTTTTGAAGTCCGAATCGGGGAAATCATGCAGCAAAGACAAGGCTTCTTGTTGAAATGTGCAGTCCATTTTGTTGAATGACAAAAGCGATTACTTCTTTGACGCGTTTTTTGTCTTTGTTGTGGTTTTTGATCGAATTGATGAGCCAGGATTTTTCTTTGGCGCTGCAGGTGTTGAGCACATGTATTAAAGGCAAGGTCATTTTTTGTTCTTTGATGTCGATGCCGGTGGGTTTGCCAATGGCATCGTCGGTGTAGTCAAACAAGTCGTCTTTGATTTGAAAGGCCATGCCAATAAGCTCCCCAAATTTGCGCATACTGGCCACTTTTTGTTCGTCGTCACAAACCGATTTGGCGCCCAAGGCACAACAAGAAGCAATTAAAGTAGCCGTTTTTTTGCGAATGATTTCGTAGTAAATTTCCTCGGTAATGTCTAGTCTTCTGGCTTTTTCGATTTGCAACAACTCCCCTTCACTCATTTCGCGCACGGCCACCGAAATAATTTTTAGCAAATCAAAATCACCGTGATCAATGGAGAGCAACAATCCTTTTGACAACAAATAATCCCCCACCAAAACGGCAATTTTGTTTTTCCACAAGGCATTGATCGAGAAAAATCCCCGACGGCGGTTGCTGTCATCGACCACATCGTCGTGCACCAAAGTAGCGGTATGAATGAGCTCAATTACGCAAGCTCCCCGATAGGTGCGTTCGTTTATGGTGCCATCAGCCAGCATTTTGGCGGTGAGAAACACAAACATAGGACGCATTTGCTTCCCTTTTCGGTTCACAATATAATAGGTAATTCGGTTTAACAAGGCCACATTGGAGCTCATGGATTCGTAGAACTTTTTCTCGAAAAGTTCCATTTCCAGTTGAATGGGCTGTTTTATTTGGGAGGTAATATTCATTGGGAAACAAATATAGTACAATGACAAGGTTTGAAAAATATATTTTTGTGCAATTAAACCTATTTTGCTACTTTTGGTCTTTATGCGAACTTTTTAAAATAATATACATATGAAAACAAAAATTTTAGGACTTTTAGTAGTTTGTGGCTTAAGCTTATTGAGCTGCCAGAAAGAAGAAGAAAACACAACAGCTTTTGGCGATGATGCTAAAATAAATGCTAGTATTGATTTAATTTCAGACGATATTTCTAAAATTATCGATGATCAATATCAGGCTCAAGAAGCTTCAGGTGGAAGATATCCATATACTAGTTATTTACCTGACTGTGCTATTGCTAGTATTTCTGTTGAAAATGGAATTTGGACGAGAATTATCGATTTTGGAACTTCCGGTTGTCAGCTATCAAATGGTAATGTGTTAAAAGGGAAAATTATAGTTAGCGGAAGTACTAACTTTAATACATCCCCATATATTATCAATTATAGTTTCGACAACTTTTTTCATAATGATAAACTAATTGGAGGAAACAGAACTGCATCAAGAACCTATCAAA
>JAPLEX010000008.1:0-17882 GCA_026390995.1 Flavobacterium sp. | reverse complement strand
CACTCCTGCTTTAAGTACTCCTCATCCAGTTGTTGATGTTGAAATAAACTTAACCATAACATACCCTAATGGAAATATTTATACACGCACTGGCAATAGAAAAAGGGAATGTATAGAGGGTTATAACACCGCTCAAATATTAAATGACAATGTATATTCTATTACTGGAGTTTGGAGCACAACTTTTCCTAATGGAATTCAAACTACTACTATAACAACCCCACTTATCGTTAAACTAAATTGTCCAAATATTGTAAGTGGCGAAATGAATTTTGTAAGAAATAACTCATCTGCTAGTTTAAATTTTGGTAATGGCAGCTGTGACAATATAGCCGTTTATACAATAAATGGAAATTCATATACGATAAGTCTTGGCAATCCCTAATCGATAGTCAACTAAAAGAAAAAGCCTCTATTTTGTAGAGGCTTTTTTTATGATTTATTGGCCAATTGGCCGCAGGCTGCATCAATATCTTTGCCTCGACTTCGGCGCACTTTTACCACAATGTCGGCTTTTTCTAAGGCCTGAATATACTGGTTGATGGCCTCGGGCGAAGCTTGCTGAAACTCCCCGTCGTCAATAGGATTGTACTCGATGAGATTTACTTTGCAAGGCACGTATTTACAAAATCGAACCAATGCCGCTATGGCAGTAGGGTTGTCGTTGATGCCTTGCCAAACCACATATTCGTAGGTGATTTTGCTTTTGGTTTTTTGGTACCAATAGGCCAAACTCTCGCGCAAATCCTGCAACGGAAAATTCACCGAAAACGGCATGATGCGTGCACGCACTTCATCGATAGCCGAATGCAAGGAAACCGCCAACTTGAATTTTACCTCGTCGTCGGCCATTTTTTTGATTAGTTTGGGAATACCCGAAGTAGAAACGGTGATGCGTTTGGGCGACATGCCCAATCCTTCTTCGGCGGTAATCAGCTCAATGGCCTTAATCACGTTGGGATAATTCATGAGCGGTTCGCCCATGCCCATGAAAACGATATTAGATAAGGGTCTGTTATAGTACAAACGACTTTCGCGATCGATGGCGACTACTTGGTCATAGATTTCTCCGGGCTCTAAGTTGCGCATGCGCTTGAGTCGTGCCGTGGCGCAAAAATTACAATCCAAACTGCAACCCACTTGACTTGACACACAGGCCGTGGTTCGGGTAGCCGTAGGAATCAATACCGATTCTACGACCAAACCGTCGTGCAAACGAACCGCATTTTTTACGGTTCCGTCGCTGCTGCGCTGCATCTGATCGACTGCAATGTGATTGATCACAAAATGGGTTTCGAGCAATTCGCGAGTGGGTTTGGACAAATTGGTCATGTCGGCAAAATGATGTGCGCCTTTGCTCCACAGCCATTCATAAACTTGGTTTCCGCGAAAAGCTTGATCGCCTTGGGCAACAAAAAATTCGCGAAGTTGTTCTTTGCTACACGCGCGTATATCTTTTTTAGGTTCGGTCATGCGGCAAATTTAACGACTATTTGTTGATTTGATGAGCACAGATTTTGATAACTTTGGTGCCAACCTAAAATTTCCTTTTCATGCACTTTATTTCGGAAGAATTAGAAGATTATATTGAAAAACACAGCCAAGCCGAACCGCCTCTGTTGGCGCAGCTCAACAAAGAAACCTACCAAAAGGTCTTGCTGCCACGCATGCTGAGCGGGCATTTTCAAGGCCGAGTGCTGAGTATGTTGTCCAAATTAATTCGGCCGACAACTATTTTAGAAATTGGCACCTACACCGGTTATGCCACGCTTTGTTTGTGCGAAGGCATGCAAAAAGACGGGCAATTGCACACTATTGACATTAAGGAAGAATTGGTTGATTTTCAGCGCAAGTACTTTGACCTATCGGAATGGGGGGCGCAAATTGTGCAACACTTGGGTGAGGGAACAACTATAATTCCGACGCTAGATATAAAATTTGATTTGGTATTTATCGATGCCGACAAAGAAAATTACCTGAACTATTACGAACTCATTGTGCCCAAAATGAACCCCGGAGGCATCATCCTTTCGGACAATGTGTTGTGGAGTGGAAAAGTGTTAGAACCGCTTCAGGTCAACGACCTCAGCACCAAAATTTTATTGGAATACAACGAATTATTGCGCAACGATCCCCGCGTAGAAACGGTGTTGTTGCCCATACGCGACGGACTTACCGTGAGCCGAGTGCTATAGCCCAGATGGAAGTGGCATCTTTTTGTGGCCGGGTTGGACACAAAAAATAAAACGGACAGCTGGAAAAAGCTCCTAAAAAACTAAAAAGAAAATTTATTTTTGGACCACACATACCACTTGTAAAAGGCAAATCCACTGCAGCTTCCAAACGCAAATCCTGCTAAAATATCGAGCGGGAAATGCAAGCCCAAGTAAATGCGGCTGTAGGCAAACACGAGTGGCCAAAGAAACAACCACTTGAACCAGGAAATTTGTGTGCGAAACGAAAAGTACAAAAAGCTCGCTGCTGCCATTGAATTAGCCGCATGTCCCGAAAAGAAACTAAAGGTATCACTCGCTTTTACCACACGGATCAGGCCTAGTAAATTTGGCGTGTTACAAGGGCGCAAACGCTGCACATTGTTCTTCACGAGGTTGGTGAATTGATCGGTACAGGTAATCATCAAGGCAACAACCAACAACAGATAAAGAGTTTGTTTGCCTCCAATTTTTTTATAAATCACAACCAGCAGCACCAAAAAAAAAGGTATCCAATGGGTTTGCTTGGTGAGGAACAACCAAAAACCATCGTAGGGTGTAGATCCCAAATTATTGAGGAATACAAACAACTGTTGGTCGAGGGCAATGAGTTTGGATTCCATTTAGGATTTGCGTTTTACGGGTCCTTCGAGTTCGTTTACTTCTTGCGCAACGCCCTCAACAGCCGACTGCGTTTGCGCTTCCATCTTGGTTTTGGCTTCTTGAATATCTTTGGTGATGCTCGCACCGATATCGGTAAAATCGCTTTTAAAGTCTTTGATTGTGGTGTCTAAGCCATTGGCCTCTACTCCTTTCTGAATTTCACTCTTGATGTCGTTGGTCGCGTTTTTGAGCTGCGCCATAATTTTGCCCAGCGTTCGGGCTATTTCTGGAATTTTATCCGACCCAAACAACATTAAGATTACTAATATGATGAATACAATTTCACCGCCACCTATTCCAAACATATGGGTTTTGTTTTAAGATTTGTATCAGTCAAATTTTGAAGGCGACTCTTGTTTGGGCCAGGTATTGTTGGTTACATCAATGTCTGCCGTTTCTAATTTGGGATCGACCACAATTTTGGTAATGGCCTTTTGTGTGGCAAAGGTACGCGAAACTTCGGCATCATTTAATCGCCAAATTTGCGCGGGAAAAACGTGGTTTTCTATGGTCCCGTCTTCAAAAGTTAACTCGACAATAATGGGCATAACTAAACCACCCGGCTTGTCAAAAGTAACTTGGTAAAAATACTTGGGCACCACCAATTTGGCCTGTTCTTCGGGGGTGAAATGCAATTTTATATACGCATCCAAGTGTGTAATTTCTTTGGGATCAAATGACTTGTTCATGTTGGGTGTGTAGTCTTCGCTGCCTTCGGCCACCATATAGACCATAGGGCCATCCGTGCCCGAACGGCGGCGACGTCTTTTTGACAAATAGTCTTTGACCTCTTTGGTTTCGTTGTTGGAAACAAAATATTTTTTTACTTCTTTGATGCCAATGTCATTGAAATCGGTGGTGTAAAACCAGCCTCTGATAAACCAATCCAAATCTACAGCCGAGGCATCTTCCATGGTTCTGAAGAAATCTTCTGGGGTAGGATGCTTGAATTTCCAACGGTTGGCATAGGTTTTAAAGGCGTAGTCAAACAACTCACGGCCCATGATGGTTTCACGCAAGATATTTAATCCTGCAGCCGGTTTGCCATAGGCATTGCTCCCAAATTGACGAATACTTTCTGAGTTGGTCATAATGGGTTCCAAACCGGATTGTGCGCCGCTCATATAAGGCACTATCAATCGTGCCGGTCCACGATCAATTGGGAAATTGGGATCAAAAGTAATCTCGGCCAAGTATTCCATAAAGGTATTGAGTCCTTCATCCATCCAGGTCCATTGGCGCTCGTCTGAGTTGATAATCATGGGGAAAAAATTATGCCCCACTTCGTGAATAATCACGCCCAACATACCGTATTTGAGTCGATCTGTGTATTTTCCGTCAGCATCTGGACGACCAAAATTCCAACAAATCATGGGGTATTCCATGCCTTGGTCGTTGGCGTGTACCGAAACGGCTTTGGGATAGGGATAATCGAAAGTGTAACTGGAATAACTTTTTAAGGTGTGTGCCACGGCTCTCGTTGAATATTCTTCCCACAATGGGTTGCCTTCTTTGGGATAGACCGAAACGGCCATTACGTCTTTGCCGCCCAATTTTACAGCCATGGCGTCGTAAATAAATTTGCGCGAAGTGGCAATTCCAAAATCGCGTACATTTTCGGCTTTGAATTTCCAGGTTTTCTTTTGGGTTGAAAATGATTTTTCGGCGGCCTCGGCCTCGGCTTGAGTAACTACTATTACGGGTTTGTCATAGGATTTTTCGGCCAACGCATAACGCTGCAATTGTGCTTTTGTGAACACTTCTGCTCGGTTTTGCAAGGTACCGGTTGCCTCCATAATGTGATCGGCAGGCACGGTAATGTTCACTTCAAAATTTCCAAAGGGAAGCGCAAATTCGCCACTGCCCCAAAACTGCATATTTTGCCAGCCTTCTACATCATTGTAAACCGCCATCCTGGGATAAAATTGAGCCAAGACGTAGAGGTTGTTTCCGTCTTTGTCAAAGTGCTCGTAGCCCGATCGGCCGCCATCGAGCATGTAGTTGTTGATGTTGTACCAAAATTTAATGGTCATAGAAACACTTTGATTGTACGCCAATGGTTTTGGCAATTCAACCCGCATCATCGTTTGATTGATCGTGTATTTCATGGGTTTTCCGGCGGCATCTTTGATGTAATCAATGCGAAATCCACCATCAAATTTTTCTTCCAAATAGCTGCGTGAAAAGCCCTGCGGACTCATGGCTGGATCGGTTTTGTTGCTGCCCACCAATTTTGAATAGGAATTCTTGGCTTGTTGGTTTTGATCCAACTGAATCCACAAATAATCTAAGGATTCCTTGGCATTGTTGTGATAGGTAATGGTTTCAACCCCATACAAACGGGTGTTTTTGTCATCAAGTTCGATGTCTATTTTGTAGTCGGCTTGTTGTTGGTAATACTCCGGTCCTGGTGCGCCAGAAGCCGTGCGGTACATATTGGGCGTGGCAAACAAATCGTAGTTTTGACGAAATTTATTCACATCAACCGAACCCTTTTCTTTGGGTTTAGCGGTTTCTTGAGCAACTAAAATACTGCTTGACAAAAACAACAGCAGAGCGACACATTTTCTCATAGAATCTTCTTGGTAAAAGGTTATAAAAACGGGCTAAAAATAGCGATTTTTCTTGATTAATTAGTCATTGACAAACACTGCTTGATTGGCACTTTGCGTGAGTAAAGCACTTTGCTTTTTACCAAACAATTGGGCTTGTATCATATTTTGTTGCTCAGAAAATACATCAGTAAAAACGGTATTCTCTATCACAACACGGTTGAGTTTTGGCAGCTCATCACAGGTATAATAACAAACCAATACATTGTTGTCGAGTTCTTTTCGTTTAAATTGAATAGGATGTAATTTTCCGTTTACCACCACTTTAAAGTGCGCTTGAATATAAGTAGTAAGCAAATTCACTTCGGCCGCAGTCTCTTGCTTGTCGCCCAATTTCGTTTTTTGATGGTAATTTTGGTAGAGCGCCGTGTTGCAATCGTCTACAAAAAGGCGCATGGCAATTTGCAACCGTTTTTTGGCTGGGGCATACTCTACTTGGTAAATGCCCATGTAAAATTTATGCAGCCCAAAAGCCGAGCACAGCACCAAAATTAGGGCAGCTACAAAGCCTATATAGCTACTTGGATTGGGTTTCTTGCTCATGGGATTCTCGGAGTAAAATTTCGTTGTAATTCAAGGCCAAACGCTTCACATAAAACATGGTCAAAGTTTTGTTTTTGTCTCTTAAGGCACGTGCAAACTCGGGATCGTCTATCAGGTAATATTGGAAACCGGGAATGGCCTCGGGTGCAATTTTGAGCACGTCGGTGTAGTATTTCTCTTCGTATAAGCCATCGAGCTTGAGTAACAGCTTTTCTTTTTGTTCGATTGTAACCTGCTTTTTCAAATCGCTGGTTCTGCCCGACATTTTATTGAGCAGCGGATCTAAAAATCCGGTTTGAGCGGTGCGCAATTTGCGGGTAGCTGGTGTATACTTTTTTTGATTGGCTGCCACGATGCCCAAACTGGTTTCGTTTACGTTGGCATTTTCGTTCACATTCACTTCTTCTAAAGGTGTTATGCGGTAGCTCATTTTTTGGATTGCGGCTGCGCTGTCAAATTCTTCAGCAGTAATTTCATGCCTGCGCGTTTCTAGGTTTACGGCAGTAATGACCAAGATATCGCCTAATTTTACTGCAATTGTACAGCTTCCTTTTTTATCGGTGGCCACCATTTTGTTGCTGCGCAAATTCAACACATTCACTTTTTCGACAGCGACTGTGTCAACAAGGACCTGTAATCTCAAAACTTTTTCAGGACTTTTTTGCCCCCAAACCAAAGAGGCAAAACAGCAAAAGCAGATCATGATAAAAGGGTGTAGCCGCATACATTTTTAGGATAAAGTCACTTAGGGAAACAAAACTATTGTTTTCCTGTCAACTGACGGCAACTTGAGCAGGTTTTAACGAAAACTTGGCGCAACAAACTCCTTTATTCTGAAATACAAAGG
This sequence comes from Flavobacterium sp., assembly GCA_026390995.1. Taxonomy (GTDB): domain Bacteria; phylum Bacteroidota; class Bacteroidia; order Flavobacteriales; family Flavobacteriaceae; genus Flavobacterium. The sequence continues at coordinate 11,004 of JAPLEX010000008.1, read as the reverse complement.
TTGTATATTCGCTTGCCAGTACCTCAACCCTACACGGCGGAAGCTATTTGGCTTATTTAAAAGAAACAGTTCTTGAACATTTCAGCGGATGTACAACGATCTTATTTATCCCGTATGCCCGGCCCGGAGGGATTTCGCACGACGAGTATACCCAAAAAGTGCGATCTACCTTTGAATCTTGGGGTTTTGCGGTAAAAGGCATTCATGAATTTGAGAACCCTAGTAAAGCAATCCAAGAAGCCGAAGGCATTTTTACCGGCGGCGGAAACACCTTTGTGTTGGTGCAGCAACTGTATCATCACCTGCTAATTGACGTATTGAAAGCAACTTTGGAAAAAGGCACACCCTATTTGGGAACCAGTGCAGGCAGCAACATATTGGGACAAAGCATGCACACCACCAACGACATGCCCATTGCTTATCCGCCTGATTTTGCAACCTTGGGCTTGCTGCCGTTTAATTTAAATCCGCATTATTTAGACCCGGATGTGCATTCCAAACACATGGGAGAAACCCGCGAAATGCGCATTCAAGAATTTCACGCCTATCACAAAACAGCCGTGTTAGGCTTGCGCGAAGGAAGTTGGCTGGAGGTAAAAGGAGGGGCAATCACATTAAAAGGGAATTTGTCTGCTCGCTTATTTCAACAAGGCCAAGCACCGCAAGAGGTAGAATTAGGCACCGAAATGGGCGATTGGAATTGGGCATAAAAAAACCTCCAGTAAAACTAGAGGTGATTTTTTCAGAGCGGAAGACGAGGCTCGAACTCGCGACAACCAGCTTGGAAGGCTGGAGCTCTACCAACTGAGCTACTTCCGCAATAATGAGGTGCAAATATATAGAATAAGTTTTCTTAGTTGCAAGTTTTTTTTCAAAAAGTAGCACGGAACTCAACAACAGAAAGCTAACAATAACAGTGTGAATTTGTTAAACCTAAAATAACATAGCATGTACAGCTGCAAACCCATTAGCACGCCTGAAACCTACTTGGTGCGGCATCCGGTTTTGCGTCCAGGCAAACCCCTTGAAACTTGCTGCTTTGCAGGAGATGATTTACCAACAACTCGCCATTTTGGCATTTTTGATGGCGAAAAAATTATTGGTGTGCTTTCCTTGTTTGTTGCCTCGAATGAATGGATTACTGCTGAATGTCAATTGCAGTTTAGAGGAATGGCCGTTTTAGCAGCCTACCAAAACAAAGGGATTGGCGTACAATTGATGGCGTATGCAGAAGCTCAAATCCCGGTCAAAAAACCCTATTTTATATGGTTGAATGCACGCGAAAGAGCCCTGTCCTTTTACGAAAAAATGGGCTACCAAAAAATAGGGAAACCCTTTACCATTGGTGACATTGGCATACATTATGTACTGGTTAAATTGAAAGACTAAGCCACTTTTGCGGTGACTCCTTGTGTGATTCAATTAATTGGCTAAATTTGCTTTTGTTAAATGCCAGTTTATGAGAAACCACTCTTGTATTATCCTATACGCCTTTGTCCTTTTTACCGCCACCTCTTTTAGCCAAAAGAAACGCTTAACTGCTGTTAAAACGGGCGACAGAATGCAAATAGACGGCAAACTCTCCGAATCCATTTGGGATTCAGCACCGGTTGCCACTGATTTTACAATGTTTGCCCCCGACAACGGCAAACCCATCTCGGATAAAACCAAAACCGAGGTGCAAGTGGTCTACACCAATGACGCCATATATATTGGAGCCAAATTATTTGACAACGAACCTTCAAAAATGCTTACCGAAATTACGCCTCGCGACAACTTTGGATCGAGTGAAAATTTTGGTATTTTCTTAAACGGGTTTAACGATGGACAACAAGATTTTCGTTTTTATGTAAGTGCAGCTGGTGTGCAGGCCGATTGCATTTTTACCAACCAAAACGGGGAAGATTTTAGCTGGGACGCCATTTGGGAAAGCCATATTGCACTCACCGATTTTGGCTGGGTGGTAGAAATGAAAATTCCCTATGCGGCACTGCGATTTTCGAAGGCCATTAAACAAGAATGGGGGGTGAATTTTTACCGCGAAATTCGCAGAGATCGGCAGTTGTTTACCTGGAATTTTATCGACACCAAAATCAATAACGAGAGTGCACAATCGGGGATTTTAGATGGAATTGAAAACATAGAAACCCCTACCCGCTTATTTTTTATTCCCTATTCATCCTTTTACTTAAATTCTAGCCATACGCAAAAAACCTACGGCGAACTCAAAGGCGGATTAGACATTAAATATGGGATAAGCGACGCCTTTACCTTGGACGCCATTTTGGTGCCTGATTTTGGCCAAACCAAATTTGACAATGTTGAACTCAACTTGAGTCCGTTTGAACAACGTTTTACTGAAAACCGTCCTTTTTTTACCGAAGGCACCGATTTGTTTAGTAAAGGCGATTTAGTATACTCCCGACGCATTGGCGAAACACCCGATATTAGTTTGGCCGACAACGAAACAGCCAAACTGCCCAACACCATTCAATTGATCAATGCCGTAAAAATTTCCGGACGATCTAAAGACGGCTTAGGCGTGGGTTTTTTGAACGCCGTAACCGAAAATACGAGTGTGCAGGTAACCAATACCAATACTGGTGTAGAGCGAAAAGCCGAACTACAACCGGCCACCAACTACAATGTAGTCGTTCTTGATCAGCGATTCCGAAAAAACTCTTCGGTTACCTTTATCAACACCAACGTGACCCGAAATGGGCAAGCAAAAGACGCCAATGTTTCGGCTTTTTTGTTTGATTTGAATACCACCAAAAACACCTTTACAGCCAAGGGCGATGTTAAATACAGTCATTTGAATTACAGTGATCTGGGCGCAGACAAAAAAGGAGTAAATACCTCCATCTATTTAGCCGAAACCAGTGGTAATTTCCGCTACGGTATGGGCGGAAAGTATGTGTCCAAAGACTTTGACAACAATGATTTGGGAATTAATTTTCAGACGCATTACCACGGATTTATGTCTGAATTGAGTTATCGAATATTAAATCCAACAAAAAATCACAACACCTTTAGTGTGCAGTTTTTTTCAGCAACTTCATTTGAGAATCGAACAGGCAAAGTGCAAGACAATTCAATCAATTTGAATGTGGAATCGGCCAATAAAAAAAATGATTTTTATGGCTATGGAATTGATTTACGCCCAACGGTAACCTATGATTTTTATGAAGCCCGCACGCCCGACGACAGCAAATTTTTAAAAATCCCTCAACTATTTGAAAGTTGGTTTTACTTTTCGTCCAACTACAACCGGCCATTTTCTTTGGATTTGAATCCTTCGTTTGCCATTTTTAATCAAAAAGGGCGAGGTAGAATTGGTTTTATGGTTGAACCAAAGTACCGATTCAATGACCACTTGACCCTTTCGTATTCCTTCCGTTTCAACAAAATGTTCAATAACATTGGGTATTCTGGACAAGATGAAAGTACAAATCCATTAACCGATAGCGGCGTAATTGTGGCCCGACGCGACATTACTACTTATACCAATTCGGTGTTTGGAAAATATGCTATCAATGAAAAAATGAGTTTGAATTTAACGGTTCGGCACTACCTGTCTTATGCAAGAAACAATGCCTTTTTTACACTCTTAAACTCCGGTGAAATTAGCCCAGAAGACATTTATACTGCACCAGACTCCAATTTTAATACCTGGAACATGGATTTGTCCTATTCGTGGTGGTTTGCGCCGGGCAGTCAAATTTCAGCATTATACCGAAACAATTCGATCGATGATAATATAACAAATACCAATTTTAGTAGCAATTTCAATAAGGCCATCGACAACCGTTTTTTGAATCACGTGTTCTCGGTGAGTGTACGTTACTTTATTGACTACAATTCCTTGAAAAATTAACAAGAAAACCGGCTAATTTTTAGCAAATTCGAATGACTACTTTTTTAAGGCTCGTGTTGATTTCCGTTATCTTTGCGACAAATAGCTACCCATGAATAAGAAAGTAATTTTGATGATTTTGGACGGATGGGGAAAATCACCCGATCCCAAGGTTTCGGCCATTGATAACGCCAATGTTCCCTTTATAAATAGTTTGTATACCCTATACCCTAGTGCTCAACTGCGCACCGATGGTTTGCATGTAGGCTTGCCCGAAGGCCAAATGGGGAATTCAGAGGTGGGACACATGAACTTGGGTGCCGGACGCATTGTGTATCAAGATTTGGCTAAAATAAATTTGGCCGTAAAAAACAATACCTTATCCCAAGAACTCGAATTGCAAAAGGCTTTTGCCTATGCCAAAGAAAATAAAGTAGCCGTACACTTTTTAGGTTTGGTTTCGGATGGTGGCGTGCATTCACATACCTCACATTTACGTGGCTTGATCGCAGCAGCAAATGCCTATGGCGTAGAAAATAGTTTTGTTCATGCCTTTACCGATGGTCGCGATGTAGATCCCAAATCGGGCAAACAATACTTGAGCGATTTGACTGCATTTTTACAAGGAACCCCAACCAAGCTTGCCTCGGTTATTGGTCGTTATTACGCCATGGACCGAGACAAACGTTGGGAACGCGTGAAACTGGCCTACGATTTATTGGTGCACGGAACCGGCACCAAAACTCAAAATCTATTGGCAAACATAGAAGAAAGTTACGCCCAAGGAGTTACCGATGAGTTCATTCAACCGCTGGTGGTGGTGAATGAAAACGAACAGCCATTGGCCCAAATTCAGGAAAATGACGTGGTGATCTTTTTTAATTTCCGTACCGACCGCGGCCGGGAATTGACCGAAGCGCTTTCGCAAAAAGATTTTCACGAACACAACATGCACCAACTCAACTTGTACTATGTGACTTTGACCAATTATGACGAAACCTACCAAAACGTACACGTGATCTACAACAAAGACAACGTGACCGAAACCTTGGGTGAAGTCCTAGAAAAAGCAGGAAAAAAACAAATTCGCATCGCCGAAACCGAAAAATACCCGCACGTAACCTTCTTTTTCTCGGGCGGACGCGAAGAACAATTTGTGGGCGAAAGTCGCATCTTAAAAAATTCACCCAAAGTAGCCACCTACGATTTACAACCCGAAATGAGCGCCTTCGAATTGGCCGAAGCTTTGGTTCCTGAACTTGAAAAAGAAGCGGTTGATTTTGTCTGCCTCAATTTTGCCAATGGCGACATGGTGGGACACACCGGTGTAATGGAAGCGGCCATCAAAGCCTGCGAAGCAGTAGATCAATGTGTGGAGAAAGTAATTACCGCCGCCTTGGCTCATGGCTATACGACCTTAGTTATTGCCGATCACGGAAATTGCGAAACGATGATTAATCCCGACGGCAGCCCCAATACTGCACACACCACCAATCCGGTGCCGATTATTTTGGTAGACAAAGAACTCAAATCGATACACGACGGGGTTTTGGGTGATATTGCCCCTACTATTTTGGAATTGATGGGAATCGAAAAACCCGCTGTGATGACGCAACATTCGTTGTTGTAAGTTGACCGATATATATTAAAAAAGCTCCTTTTCAGGAGCTTTTTTGTTTGTTCACTTAAATAGAATTTAACAGCTCATAATAGGCCCTATCGATTCCTTCTTGGTGATTGGGATGCGCGATGCGAATCATCGCTTCTGCGGCTGTAACATATTTACTCATACCTTGAATTTTGAACAAAGATACCTTGCGCCAATTGTCCAAAAAATGATTTTTCTCATGGTTTAAGATCAATTTACCGCCAAATAAGATGGCGCTACGCTGCACAAACTATTCGTTTTTTTGCCTACTTTTGGACACCTATTTTTTACAGTATGATTATCCCAAAAACCCGAGAAGAAATTGAATTGATGCGCGAAAGTGCCTTGATTGTTTCCAAAACCTTAGGCATGATTGCCAAAGAAATTAAACCCGGAGTAACGACCTTATATTTAGATAAATTGGCCGAAGAATTTATTCGGGATCACGGTGCTGTTCCTAGTTTTTTGGGGCTTTACGGTTTTCCAAATAGTTTGTGTATGAGTCCCAATGCCCAAGTGGTACACGGCATTCCCAACGACAAACCTTTGGAAGAAGGCGACGTCATCTCGGTTGATTGTGGCGCCTACAAAAATGGCTTTCACGGCGATCACGCCTATTCATTTGAAATTGGCGAGGTAGCCCCAGAAACCAAAAAATTACTGCAAATTACCAAAGAATCTTTGTATGTGGGCATACGCGAATTTCGTGCGGGCAATCGTGTAGAAGATGTGGGAAATGCCATTCAAAAATATACTGAAGCCAATGGATATGGTGTAGTGCGCGAATTGGTGGGTCACGGCTTGGGTCAAAAAATGCACGAAGATCCGGAGATGCCCAATTACGGCAAAAAAGGACGCGGCAAATTGTTTGTAGAAGGCATGGTGGTAGCCATTGAGCCCATGATTAATATGGGTACGCGCAACATCAAACAACTCAAGGACGGCTGGACGATACTCACCGCTGACGGCAAACCGAGTGCACATTTTGAACACGATGTGGCCTTGGTGGACGGCAAACCCGAGTTGCTTTCAACCTTTCAATACATTTATGAAGCCTTGGGTATTGTGAGTAATGAAGAAGACGAATTCCGAAGAAAATAACCGTTTACCTTATGCTAAAATCGAGCTTTAAGTTTATCCTAAATACCATTCCCCGGCCCATTTTAATCCGGTTGAGTTTGGTGGTTCAGCCGCTACTGGCCTTTGTTTTGCGCGGGAACAACTACATTGATCCCATAGATGGCAAAGGCTACCGCAGCTTTTTGCCTTATGGGTACGGCACCCAACGCAACAATGTCTTGGCTCCGGGCACCCTTTCGCTAGAACGTCACCGCTTACTTTGGTTGTATTTGCAACGAGAAACCGATTTTTTTACCGCTACAATTCGCAAAAAAGTATTGCATGTTGCGCCCGAGCAAGAATTGTACAAACGATTCAAAAAGCAAACCAACATTGACTACACCACCACCGATTTGCTGTCGCCCTTGGCCGATGTAAAAGCCGACATTTGCAACTTACCATTTGCCGACAACAGCTACGACCTCATATTGTGTAACCACGTTTTGGAACACATTCCCGACGATACCCAGGCGATGCGAGAATTATTTCGGGTAATGAAACCCGGAGGCATGGGCATTTTTCAAATTCCGCAAGATTTGAAACGCGCGACTACCTTTGCAGACGACAGTATCACCGACCCCAAAGAACGAGCAAAACTATTTGGGCAATACGACCACGTGCGGGTGTATGGACGGGATTATTTTGACAAATTGCGCAGCATCGGATTTCAGGTAATTGAAGAAGATTATACCCAAAAATTAGGCGCCGAATGGGTAGAAAAATACGGGTTGGCCGCCGGAGAAATTATTCCTATTTGCTATAAACCAGAAAAATAAAACGGATAGTTATCGAAATACAGAAATTTGTATCTTTAAAAACTTAAAACAAAAAAGGATGTGTAAACGGTTGTTTGTATTGCTTGTTTTTATGACCTGTAGTGGCAGCACTTGGGCACAACCGGTGATGGAAGTGGCTCCACCCTATAACATTCAAACCGTCACATTTTTGGTCAACAACCAAAACAGCATTCCTTTATTTGCCTTGGGCGACAGCTTCAAATTGCAATTTGACGATCTATTTGGCAACGAGGCCAATTACTACTACCAACTCGTGCACTGCGATTACGATTGGTCGCCTTCGCAATTGTCCCGCAACGAATACCTGGGCGGTTTTGATGACCAGCGCATCTTGGACTACACCAACTCGTTTAATACCTTACAGATTTATTCGCACTACAATTTGCAGATTCCCAACAAAAACACCCGGTTGTTGGTGAGCGGAAATTATGTAATTAAAATTCTCAACGAAGACCGCGAACTCCTATTTTCTCGCCGATTTATTGTATACGAAAATTTGGTTTCGGTGCCCATGCAGGTAAAACGAGCCCGCAGCGTACAAGACATAGAATACAAACAGAACTTAGATTTCTCTGTAAAATCACCCAACATTTTGTTTCAGAATCCCAACCAAAATGTGAAGATCTTGTTGTTGCAAAATGGCCAATTGTCCACCGCGATTAGCGACATTAAACCCATGTATACCTTGGGCAATGATTTAATCTACAAATATGATGTAGAAACCCAATTTTGGGGAGGAAACGAATTTCGTTATTTTGAAAACAAAGACATTCGCAACGCCACCAATAACATAGCCAAGGTGGATTCCAACGGTGGCATTTACAACGCCCATTTGTATATAGACAACGCCCGAACGGAAACACCCTACACCTACAACCCCGACATCAACGGGAATTTTTTGATAAAAAACATAGGCTCCGAACGCAATGAAGTAGAAGCCGATTATGCGTGGGTGTTTTTTACTTTGTCAGCGCCCGCTTATTTTGGCAAAAAAGACATCTATATCAACGGACAGTTTAATAATTATGCCCTTCTGGCCAGTAACAAAATGGACTACAATGCCGAAAAAGAAGTCTATGAGAAAGCAATCATGATTAAACAAGGCTTTACCAATTACCAATACGTAATTGCCGACAAAAACGGCACAATTGACTACGAAAATTCCCTAGACGGCAACCACTACCAAACCGAAAACGACTATTTTGCGGTGGTGTATTACAAAGAAAACAACCAACGGTATTACCGTGTAGTGGGCAAAGGGCAAGCTTCCTCAACCGACATCATCAATTAATCAGCGCAGGTATGGTTTGGCAAATTAGTTCGGGCATAAAAATTTCGGTGGTTCCCTCCTATGAAGGCAATTATTTGCAAAACAACCGACTGCACTATGCTTTTGGGTACCAAATTACAATCGAAAATTTAAGCGATGATACCGTGCAACTCGAATCGCGGCACTGGGATATATATGATTCGCTGCACCACAAAGACGAAGTGGATGGCGAAGGCGTGGTGGGACTCAAACCCATACTCAAACCCGGCACCTCATTTACCTACCAATCGGGCTGTTTGTTGGCCTCTACCTATGGCGCAATGCAAGGCCATTATACTCTAATCAATTTTAGCACGACCCAACGATTTCAAGTGGATGTACCCTTGTTTAAATTGTGTGTCCCCTTTGCCCTTAATTAAGCAGAAGAGAAATGCGCTACTATCTACATTTCCTTTGTACTTTTGCCCTACATTTTTACTAAAACTCAATACTATACAATATGCTTAAAGGATTTTTTAACGTACCTAAAGCGGTTAACGAACCTGTAAAATCGTATGCGCCCAATTCGCCTGAGAAAACTGCTGTCTTGGCTGCCTATCGCAAAATGTGGAACGAAACGGCGGAAAAGAAATTAGAACCGGCAAGACCAAAACCTTATCGGCGCCGCATGACCACAAACACATAGTAGGTAAATACCATTTGGCCGATAAATCACATGTAGAAGCTGCGATTCAAAACGCCTTGGATTCCAAAGAACAATGGGCCAATTTGGCTTGGGAGCAACGTGCCGCCATCTTTTTGAAAGCAGCCGAATTAATCGCTGGACCCTATCGGGCGCGCATCAATGCCGCGACTATGATTGCTCAATCGAAAACTATTTTTCAAGCTGAAATTGATGCGTCTTGCGAATTGATTGACTTTTTACGTTTCAATGTGCAGTTCATGACCCAAATATATGCCGATCAACCGCAATCGGATTCGGGCGTTTGGAACCGTTTGGAATACCGACCTTTAGAAGGATTTGTCTACGCGATTACTCCGTTTAACTTTACCGCCATTGCGGCCAATTTACCCGCCAGTGCCGCCATGATGGGCAACGTGGTAGTTTGGAAACCCAGCGACAGCCAATTGTTTTCGGCCAAAATAATTCTTGATATTTTTAAAGAAGCCGGCTTGCCCGATGGTGTAATCAACGTAATTTATGGCGACCCGCAGCTGATCAGCGACACTGTTTTTGCCAGTCGTGATTTTGCTGGGGTGCATTTCACCGGATCAACCCATGTGTTTAAAGACATCTGGAAAACCATCGGTAGCAACATTCACCACTATAAAACCTACCCAAGAATTGTAGGGGAAACCGGCGGAAAAGATTTTATTGTAGCCCATCCGTCGGCCAACGTAAAACAAGTAGTTACTGGAATTGTGCGTGGCGCTTTTGAATTTCAAGGGCAAAAATGTTCGGCGGCTTCAAGAGCATATATCCCACAAAGTTTATGGCCTGCGGTGCAAGAGCAACTCATTTCCGATTTGAAATCGATGAAAATGGGATCGCCCGAAGATTTTAGCAACTTTATTACCGCGGTAATTCACGAAGGTTCTTTTGATAAATTGGTTTCCTACATCGAACGCGCCAAAACTGACAGCGAGGTGCAAATAGTAGCTGGTGGAGGCTATGATAAATCGGTAGGGTACTTTATAGAACCAACTGTTTTGGTGACGACCAATCCCAAGTATGTAACCATGGAAACCGAGTTGTTTGGTCCGGTTGTAACGATTTATGTATATGAAGATGCACAATGGGCAGAAACCTTACAATTGGTAGATCAAACCTCAGAATATGCTTTGACAGGCGCCGTATTTTCGCAAGATCGCTACGCCATTGCCCAAGCCACAGAAGCCTTGAAAAATTGTGCGGGTAATTTTTACATCAACGACAAACCAACTGGTGCGGTGGTGGGCATGCAGCCTTTTGGGGGCGCACGAGCTTCGGGAACCAATGACAAAGCAGGTTCAGCGCTCAATTTATTGCGTTGGGCTTCGCCTCGAACCATCAAAGAAACCTTTGTTACTCCAGAAGATTACCGATACCCGTTTTTAGGAGAAAAGTAATCCAAATGAATTTATGTAAAGCCCAATATTTTGTTGGGCTTTTTTTGTTTCTATTTTTTTTTACTTATATTCGACTCGTTTTTAACCACTTAATTATGACTAAAAAAATTACTTTACTCAGCTTGCTGTTTTGTACAGCCCTAGGATTTGCTCAACAATTTGATTTGATCAAAAACCAATCTCAAACCAAAATCATCTACGACCA
>JAPLEX010000020.1 GCA_026390995.1 Flavobacterium sp. | reverse complement strand
ATGTGATCCCAAGCAATACCCGAAATCAAGGCAATATTGGGTTGGTACAAATGAAATTTGGGTCGGCGATCTATGGGAGATGATAAATATTCATCGCCTTCTAATACAATAAAATCATTGGTTTCGGTGAGGTGTACCATGGTGTCAAACCCTTCCAATTGCGCACCTACCATATAATCAACCGCAATGCCATGGTAATGCATCACGTGTAATATCATCGAAGTAATGGTGGTTTTTCCGTGAGAACCACCAATCACCACACGGGTTTTATTTTTGGATTGTTCGTATAAAAATTCGGGATACGAATAAATTTTGAGCCCTAACTCCTTGGCGCGAAGCAACTCGGGATTGTCGGCCTTGGCGTGCATACCCAAAATAATCGCTTCAATATCAGCGGTGATTTTTTCGGGAAACCAACCCATTTCGGCAGGCAGTAAACCTTGTTTTTGCAAACGCGATTTGGAGGGTTCAAACACGGCGTCGTCACTACCCGTTACGAAGTATCCTTTAAAATGAAGGGCAAGCGCCAAATTGTGCATGGCTGCTCCACCTATGGCTATAAAATGAGTTCTCATTAGGTCTTATTTCTGTTTTTGTAATTTTCTAATACTTTGAGCGCCTTGTCGGGCTGATGGAATTTTTCTTTGTACAACTGGGCCAAGCGCTCATAGGTAAGTTTGGATCCACCTACTTCGATGGCTTTGATGTAGTGGGCTTCGGCATTTTTAAAGCGTTGGTAATGTTCGTCGATGTGCGCTTTGGCCAAATAACCATCTACGGGGGAGATTTTCGCCAATTCGGTGGCATACCGCTGGGCTTTTGTTTCACTTCCGCCCACAAAAACAGGCAACTGCAGGTAATATTCTATGAGTGCCCAACGGGCTTCAATGTGTTTGGGATTGAGTACTATTGCTTTATCAAGCGCGTCTTTGCTGTCGCCTACCACCCGAATGGCTACCCATTTTCCTTCGGTTTGGGCCCTCATGCCCAAGGCACCTCCGTATTTAAAAAAGTAGTTGGCGTTTTTGGGCTGTAAAACCGTGAGTTTTTTGTAGTAGGATGCCGCGGATTCCCAACGATTGGTATGGCTGGCAATGTCGCCCAAGTATTCGATGATTTTAGTGTTTGTTGGCGCAGCAGCAAGTTCCTTGGTAAAATAGCCTTTGGCCAATTCGTACTGCTCCTGCTCAAACAAGCTGATGCCTTTCTCCATATTGGATTGCGCCAACATAAAAAAAGGGAAGAGAAATAAAATGCAACTATTTATTTTCATATTTAAATCTAACAAACTCAAAAATAGTAATTCTGATTTGTATAGAATGATAAATTAATATTAATTGAGTTTATTATTTTTTTCATAGACCGGTATACTAAAAAAAATCTATTGAAAAAATTATGCTTAATTAACAAATTGAAATTTGTATTACGAAATATTAGAATTTCAAATCCGTGCATTCGTGGCGAAAAGCTAACAGCTAACAGCTATAAGCTAACAGCAAAAAGTCGTTCATAGTATACTTGTTGAAAACTTCCATCTTCTAACTTCCAACTTCCAACTATTTAAAAAAAACAGCAGCAAGCGCATCGCCTACTGCTGTTCTTAGTATACTTGTTGAAAACTTCCCGCTTCCATCTTCTAACTTCCAACTATTTAAAAAAAACAGCAGCAAGCGCATCGCCTACTGCTGTTCTTAGTATACTTGTTGAAAACTTCAAGCTTCCCGCTTCAAACTTCCAACTTTAACACTATTTCACCAACGTCATTTCATCCACAATGTGTTTGGCTCCCGAGTAGTTCTCGATTACCCACAACACAAAACGAATGTCCACGTTGATGGTGCGTTGCAATTTGTTGTCAAAAATTACATCACCGGCCATGGCTTCGATGTTTCCGTCAAAGGCCAAACCAATTAATTCTCCTTTCCCGTTCAAAACCGGTGAACCAGAATTTCCTCCAGTAATGTCGTTATCGGTCAAGAAATTCACGTGTAAGCTGCCATCTTTATCGGCAAAACGGCCGTAGTCTTTGGCGTTGTACAAGTCTAAAACACGTTGTGGCAAATCAAATTCTTCGTCGCCTTTTTTGTATTTTTTCACCAAACCTTCCATGGTGGTGTAGTTGTTGATTTTGGCATCGTTGCGTTTGTCAGCAGGCAATGCTTTTACTTTTCCGTAGGTGAGACGCAAAGTAGAGTTGGCATCTGGGTATTTGATGCTGCCAATTTTGGACTCGCGCAAGCCTTCCACCAACAAACGGTAGGCTGCTCCAAAATCATTTTGGGCTTTGGCAATCGCATCCGATTTAGAAGCCAAATGCGCCAATAAATCAGCTGACAATACTTGTAACGGATCGTTGTCCAACAAACCTTGAGCAGGCGCATCCAAGAATGCTTTTACTTTATCTACCGATGCATACAAACTCAAGTCAATGCTGGCGTGGGCATATTTGGTGAAATCACCGCCGTTTTCTTTGGCCAATTTTTCAACCATTGGCGCTACAGCATAGCCAGTTGATTTGGCAGCATATAAATTTAATTGTGCCGCCAACAAATCTTTCTCTGCAGGCAAATACATTTCCTTATACATTTCGCCCGCCATTTCTAGAATGCCAGGAGCCAGTTGCGCGCGTTTGGCCGCATCGGCTTTTACATAGGCATCCAATTGACGCCCCATGGTTCGGCTTATGGTTCCAAAAAAGGTGGTGCGCAACAATTGTTGCAAATAGTTGTCGTGACGCGCTTTTTCATTGGTAAGCGCATAAAACGCATTGATGTTTTTTACCACGGTACCGTATTTGGCTTTGTTGGCTGGTTTTTGAGCCCATTTATCAAATTTGGCTTCTTGCACCGCTTTTGATTTGGCTGTTTCAAATTTGGATAAAGCGTCAATCATTCCTTGACGGTTTTTCCAATAGTTGGCTGTTCCTGCAAATTTTGAGGCATAAACCAATCGCAAGGCATCGCTTTGGTCCATGTATTTTTTCATGTTGTCCATTCCGGTTTTGGCTCCTTCAACCCAAGCAGGATAAGCAAACTTTACGTTTTGCTCAATTCCACCGGCTGGCAACCAACGGTTGGTTCTTCCGGGATACCCCAAAATCATGGCGTAATCGTTTTCTTTTACACCACCCATGTTTACAGGCAAATAATGTTTGGGTTGCAACGGCACATTGCCCGCTGAGTAATCGGCTGGGTTTCCTTCTTTGTCGGCATATACCCGAAACATAGAGAAATCGGCCGTGTGACGTGGCCATTCCCAGTTGTCGGTGTCTCCCCCATATTTTCCTAGACTTTCTGGTGGAGTTCCTACCAAACGAACGTCTTTGTAATCTTGGTACACAAAATAGTAGAATTCATTTCCTTGAAAAAACGGACGAACCGATACGGTGTATTTTCCGCCTTCGTTGTTTTCTTTTTCAATCACGGCCATCTCGGCAGCAATCGCTTTTTCGCGTTCGGCCTCCGACATTTGCGGGTTTACTTTGGCCAAAATACGTTTGGAACAATCGTCCATACGCACAAAAAATCGAACAAACAAGCTCGACGGTTTCATTTCGGCTGCTCTATTATCGGCCCAATATCCATCTTTTAGGTAATTTTTGTCGGCGGTTGATAGCTCGGCAATGGCATCGTATCCACAGTGGTGATTGGTGAGTACCAAACCATCTTTAGAAATAATTTCGGCCGTACAACCTCCGTTAAATTGCACAATCGCATCTTTTAACGAATGGTTATTGATGCTGTAAATTTCTTGAGCAGTGAGTTGCAAGCCCATTTTTTGCATGTCGCGGTGGTTGAGACGTTCGATGAACATCAAAAACCACATGCCCTCGTCGGCTTTGACGCTCATGGGCAACAAAAGGATTCCTACAATAAAGGAAACAATAATTTTTTTCATGTGAGGTGTTTTTATTTTAGACGAAGCGAATATAAAATAATTTTTACTCCTACCTGCTGATATCGGTTTCAAATTCGCAGTCAAACGCTGTTAAATTATTTAACCATTCGGTAATAATTGGTCTGTTATATGCACCAAATCGTAACAATTCGTTAGTTATAAGTACACATCTACTTTGTGATTCTTAGTGAACTTTGCAAGAAACTACGTGAAAAATAAACGAAAAGTAGAGCTGGTCGTTCTTTCAGATGTTCATCTGGGCACCTACGGCTGTCATGCCGAGGAATTACTCAAATACCTCAAGTCCATTCAAGTGGAAACCTTAGTATTGAATGGCGACATCATTGACATGTGGAACTTTAGCAAAAGTTATTTTCCTGCGGCCCACATGAACGTACTGCGACACATTATTAAAATGTTGGCCAACGGCACCAAAGTCTATTACATTACGGGCAATCACGACGAAGCTCTGCGCAAATACACCGATTTGGTGATGGGGGATTTTGAACTCGTAGACAAACTCGTCTTGGAATTAGATGGAAATAAAACCTGGATTTTTCATGGGGATGTATTTGATTCATCCACCAAAGGCTACGCCAAAATTATTGCCAAAATTGGGGGAAAAGGTTATGATTTATTGATTTTAATCAACAGCCTAGTAAACTGGTTTTTGGTGTTATTGGGCAAAGAAAAACGCAGTTTCTCGAAAGCGATTAAAGACAGTGTAAAAAAAGCAGTGTCATTTATATCCAATTTTGAAGCCACCGCAGCTGAGATTGCCATTGAAAAAAAATACAGCCATGTGGTATGCGGGCATATTCACAAACCACAAATGAAACAAATTGACACCGAAAATGGCTCGGTGATGTACCTGAACAGTGGCGATTGGGTAGAAAATCTTACTGCTTTAGAATACCATGCGAAAACGTGGCGGATTTACCAGTACAACAACGCTGATTTTATCAAAGAAAATACATCAGAAGACAACGACAACATGGACATCGTGGCTAAAATATTACAAGAATAAACCCATGAAAATATTTTATGCCATTCAAGCTACCGGCAACGGCCACATTAGCAGAGCCCAACAATTGTATCCCTATTTAAAAAAATATGGAGAGATTGATTTTTTCTTGAGCGGATCAAACGCCAGTTTAGATTTTAATTTGCCTATTAAGTATAGAAACAAAGGCTGCAGTTTACATTACAGTACTTGTGGCGGATTGGATTACCCCGCTATAGTCAAAAACATCAATCCCATTTCCTTATATAAGGACGCCAAAAACCTACCCCTAGATCAATACGATGTGATTATCAATGATTTTGAATCGGTAACATCATTGGCCTGTAAACTTCAAAACAAGAAATCCATTCAATTTGGTCACCAAGCCAGTTTTACATCGAGCAAAACCCCTCGTCCCGGCAAAGCTGATTTTTTGGGCGAATTGGTCCTGAAAAACTATTCAAAATCCACACACAATATTGGACTGCATTTTAGACGATACGATTCGTATATATTTGAGCCGGTAATCAAAAAGAAAATTATTGAGTCGACGCCTACCAACAAAAAACACATTACGGTGTACCTGCCCTCTTTTGATGTAGAATGCTTGGAACGGACTTTTTTGTCGTTTCCTGAGGTAGAATTTCACTGGTTTTTAAAATCAATTACTGCTCCTGTTCGCAAAGGAAATATTTGGTTGTATCCAATTAACCAAGAATTGTTTGACGAAAGTCTCATTCATTGTGAAGGAATAATAACCGGAGGAGGTTTTGAAACGCCAGCCGAGGCTTTGTATTTACAAAAAAAGGTGTTGGCTATTCCCATTGCCAATCATTATGAGCAAGCGTGTAATGCCGAAGCATTGAAGCAATTGGGCGTTCCTGTACTTAAAAAAATAGATGCAAATTTTCACTTAGAAATCGAAAACTGGCTCAACTCCAAAATAAAATATCCCGAAATAAAAGCCAACAACATCCCCGAAACACTGGAGGTTTTGTTTAGTTTGTAACTTCTTCGTTGAGCATCGCCCACAATTTGTCTTTGAGTTCAGTGAGTCCTTGTTGGGCCACCGACGAAATAAACAGATACGGAATACCTTTGAACTCCTTGTCCAATTGAACTTTCAATTCGGCCTTGAGTTCGTCGTCGAGCATGTCGCATTTGGAGATTACGAGCAGGCGCTCTTTTTGTAACATCTCCGGATTGTATTTGGTTAATTCGTTCACCAAAATATCGTATTCGGCTTTGATGTTTTCGGCATCAACAGGCACCAAAAACAACAGGGTAGAATTGCGTTCAATGTGACGCAAAAAGTAATGGCCTAGGCCTTTTCCTTCGGCAGCACCTTCTATAATTCCGGGAATATCGGCAATCACAAACGACTGAAAATCGCGGTAAGCCACAATGCCCAAATTGGGTTTGAGTGTAGTAAACGGGTAATCGGCAATTTTGGGTTTGGCCGAGGTGAGCACCGACAACAAGGTTGATTTTCCTGCATTAGGAAAACCCACCAAACCTACGTCGGCTAGGACTTTTAATTCTAATACGATATCCATTTCTACTCCAGGTAAACCCGGTTGTGCATAGCGTGGCGTTTGGTTGGTTGAGCTGCGGAAATGCCAATTCCCCAATCCGCCTTTTCCGCCTTGGGCTACGGCTCTTTTTTCGCCGTCTTCGGTAATTTCAAACAAAATTTCGTTGGATTCTTTGTCGCGCACTACGGTTCCCAGCGGCACTTCGATGTATTTGTCTTCGCCGTCATGTCCGGTACTGCGGTCGCTTCCACCATCACCACCATATCCAGCTTTAATGTGACGCGCAAATTTCAGGTGAAACAAGGTCCAAAGGCCTTTATTGCCTACCAAGTATACGTGTCCGCCGCGTCCACCGTCACCGCCATCGGGACCGCCTTTTTCGATAAATTTTTCGCGGTGCAAATGGGTAGATCCTTTACCGCCTTTGCCAGAAGAAACAAATATTTTTACGTAGTCTACAAAGTTACCTTCGGTCATAGTGTTGAGTTTAGCGTGAACGGGTTAGGGATTAGTGTTTAGAGTTTAGGGCTCACGGTTTACGATACCAAATGGGGTTTGCAAAATGAAAATCTGTACCTATTCTTTTAGTGTGTTGATGAGTACTTTATCGATTTTGGCGCCGTCCATTTTTTGAGCTTCCAACTCGAGTTTGTTCCAAATAATTTTTTCGCCTTCTTTGGGTATCGATCCCAATTCGGTGATAAAAAATCCGCTTACGGTAGTTACTTCGTAATCGTTGGTGAGTTCATCCATATCAAACGAGGTGAGAAAATCGTGCAATGAATATTGTCCGTCAACCAACCAACTGCCGTCTTCGTTGGCGACCAATTTGTATTCGTCGTCGTCAAAATCGGAGGCATCGCCCACCAAGGCTTCCAAGATATCGTTTAGGGTAATTATGCCTTGAAAAACGGCATGTTCATCGACAATAAAGGCATAATGCACTTTGGTTTTTTTGAAGTGTTCCAAGGCTTTATAGGCCGAGGTGTGTTCAATGAGGTACACCGGTTCTTTGGCAATGGTCTCTAGATTAAAATTGCCTTTTTCAAAATTGGCAAACAAATCTTTGAGTGTCGCCACGCCTATAATATCATCTAAACTTTCTTTACAAACGGGGAAAATTGAATGCAATTCTTCTAAAACTTTTGCTTTCAATTCTATTGCGGTGTCTTCTAGCGACAAATACTCAATGTCCGAGCGGTGCGTCATGAGCGAATTGATTTTGCGATCGCCAATATGAAACACCCGTTCTAAAATATCTTGTTCTATTTCTTGTACCTCGCCTACTTCGGTTCCTTCTTTGATGATGGCTTTGATTTCCTCTTCGGTTACTTTGCCGTCGGCGGTGGGTTTGATGTTGAGTAGTTTAAGCAGTCCTTCGGTTGATATGGTGAGCAACCAAATGAATGGCGCCGTAATTTGCGAAATAATGCGCATCGGAAAAGCTACGGCTTTCGCAATCGATTCGGGGTGATTGAGCCCAATGCGTTTGGGTAGTAATTCGCCCAAAACCAGGGAAAAAAATGTAAGTATCACCACTACCACTACCACCGCTAAGGTTGCCGCATACGGCTGAAACAACACATAGCTCGCAAAAAATTGCTCTACGTCGTGGGTAATTTTGTCGCCCGAATAGATTCCTGTTAGAATGCCAATTAGGGTGATGCCAATTTGTACAGTAGACAAAAATTTGTTGGGTGAATTGGCCAGATCAAGTGCAATTTTAGCGTTTTTATTCCCTTTTTTGGCCGAAGTTTCCAAGCGATTTTTTCGCGCAGAAATCAGGGCAATTTCCGACATCGAAAACACCCCGTTAAGCAGGATTAAAAGTAGAATAACAAGTAGTTCCATTTATTTATTTTATGTTTTATAGTGGCAGTTGCGGTTTAGGGGGTAAGCGTATAACGGTTAACTATTTTATCAAATTCTGAGGCTACAACCCATCAATCACTGCACTTAAACGTTGGGTGATATCTTCTATTTGACCAATGCCATCTACCGCATGGAATTTTCCTTGTTGTGCATAATAGGCCATCAAAGGTGCTGTTTTTTCGTTGTATTCTTGGTAGCGGTTTCGAATTTTATCTTCGTCTTGATCATCTGGTCGTCCCGATGTTTTTCCGCGTTCCAACAAGCGTTGTACCAAGATTTCGTCGTTGGCTTCGAGGGCAATCGTGGCCGTAATCTGTTGATTTTTGGAGGCCAAAAAAGAATCTAAGGCTTGGGCTTGTGCGTTGGTTCTGGGAAATCCATCAAATAAAAATCCGGCCGAATGCGGGTTCTTATCTACTTCTGATTCCAACATTTGAATGGTAACCGAATCGGGTACTAAATCGCCCGCATCCATATAGGTTTTGGCCAACTGACCTAAAGCCGTTTCGTTTTTGATGTTGAACCGAAAAATGTCGCCGGTAGACAAGTGGGTTAAATTGTATTTTTCTTTTAAAAATTCAGCTTGTGTGCCTTTTCCTGCACCTGGTTTTCCGAAAAGAACGATATTAATCATTGGAGTACGTATAAATTATTGAGTTGTGTTTATTGGTAATAAAATTATTCGGCCAACTGGTATACATCAGGGAGATTTCTGCCCAAGCCATCGTAGTCTAAACCATAGCCCACAATAAATTTGTTGGGAATGCGAATGCCCACGTAGTCAATTTTGATGTCTTTGGTATAGGCTTCGGGTTTAAAAAACAAGGTGGCAAACTTCACGTGTTTGGCATTTTGTTCCTTAAATAAGGCTTTCAGTGCTTCGACGGTGTGGCCTGTGTCAACGATATCTTCTACCACCACTACAGTTCTGCCGGCTAGATCGATATCCAAGCCCAACAAATGCTTCACCTGATTGGTCGATTGCGTACCTTGGTAGGAAGCCATTTTTAAGAAGCTCACCTCGCACATGCCACGGTAGTTTTTCATTAAATCAGACAATACCATAAATGAACCATTCAAAACCCCAATAAAAACAGGCGTTTCATCAAAGAAATCATCGGCCATTTTTTTGGCCATATTCGCTATGGCAAAATCAATTTCTTCAGAAGAAATAAACGGAACAAAGGTTTTATCGTGTAAGTGTATCATGTGGTGTGTTTTTGGCAGCGACAAATATAGCAATTCAGCTGCAGATAACCCCGCAATAAAATTGATTTATTTGTAATTTTGATCCCCATGAATAGCGCCTACTATCAATACATTTGCAGCGGAACCGCCCATGCCTTAGCTCGTCAAAAAAGAGCCAAAGAAGTGCTGCAACAGCCCGAGTTGTTGGCCGATTTGGCTGCCTTTGCCAGTGATTTAGCCAACCCAAATCTGCACAAAGCACTTTGGATCATTGAATTGGTTGCGATCACAAAACCCACTTGGGTGCTGCCCTATTTGCCGCAATTACTCGCTGTGGCGCCAAACTACACGCACGAGTCGGCCAAACGCGCTTTTTCAAACACCTTAGCAAAACTTTGTTTGGCCAAACTCATTCCCGAAAACCTGGAAGAAGCCACCCTAGAATTGTCCATGCAATGGCTCATTCAACTCGAAAAAACGGTTCCCAAAGTGATGGCCATTCGCATGTTGTATCACTATCATAGCCGATTTCCGTGGGTAGTAGAACCGTTGCGGGACTTGATGCAAAAAGATTTTTCTATTCAATCGCCAGGCTTGCAAAATACGATCCGCAAAATCAGTAAACTCTTGGCGCAAGAGGGTAAATAAATTCCTTTTTTGGCAACCGAATTGCCCAACACTTATAGCCATTTAAAAAAGAGGAATTCCTATATTTGCTCAAATTTTAGCAACACTCGGCATGAACTACTTTTCGTCTGATTTTAAACTCGGCATTTTAGGCGGCGGCCAATTGGGCAAAATGATGCTGGCTGAGTTGCGCAAATTTGACATCAGCACTTTCGTGCTCGATCCGAGTGCCGAAGCCCCTTGCCAATATGGCGCACACTATTTTGAACAAGGCGATTTGTTGGATTATCAAACCGTATACAATTTTGGCCAAAAAGTTGATGTGCTCACGCTCGAAATTGAGAACGTGAATTTGGATGCCTTAGACCAACTCGAAGCCGAGGGAAAAGCGGTATATCCAAGTGCCAAAACCCTGCGGTTAATACAAAACAAAGGCGTTCAAAAAGATCATTACAAATCACACAACATACCCACCTCGGCGCACCAGCGTTATGCACAACTTTCAGATTTAGTTTCAGCGGTAAACAACCATGAATTGGAATTTCCATTTGTTTGGAAATTGGCGCAATTTGGCTACGACGGCAAAGGCGTAAAAATAGTTCGCTCAATTGCTGATCTAACCGATTTGCCTGCTGGCGAATGCATTGCCGAACAACTGGTGCCCTTTACCCACGAATTGGCTGTGATTGTAGCCCGTTCGGTAACCAGAGAAATTAAAACCTATCCGGTGGTTGAAATGGAATTTCATCCCGAAGCCAACCAGGTAGAATATGTGTTGTGTCCGGCTAGAATTGATTCCGCTATAGCCCAAAAAGCGACAGCAATTGCCTTGCAAGTTTCGGCAGCCTTTGCCCATGTGGGCATATTGGCGGTAGAGCTTTTTCTGACGGCCGAGGGCGATATTTTGGTGAATGAAGTGGCGCCACGTCCACACAATTCGGGACATTACAGCATTGAAGCGAGTTATACCTCCCAATTTGAAAACCACATTCGTGCCATATTGGATTTGCCTTTGGGAGATACCAGCAGTAAAGTCTCGGGAATTATGGTGAATTTGGTAGGGGACGAAGGTTTTTCTGGACCAGTGGTGTATGAAAACATAGCAAAAATCATGCAGCTCAAAGGCGTAACACCCCACCTGTATGGCAAAAAAGAAACACGGCCGTTTCGCAAAATGGGCCACGTGACCATTGTGCACGAAGACATTAATGAAGCGCGCAAATTGGCCGAAGAAGTGAAGCAGACGATTCGGGTGATAAGTTGATTTGAAAATTTGGAAATTTGGAAATTTGAAAATTAAATCCCTAGTATTATAATTTTCATTCTTGAGCAAAATTTAATTTGAGAACATTGTGTGAGGGATAGAAGCGGTATCCTTTTGTGCAAAATGATGGCGGTTGAAATAAAAAAGTATTCTTGCACAAAAGATACAGTGGATAGCCCGGCCCGAAGGGACACACCAAAATAATTTAATATTCATTTTTAATTATAAATTAGTATGAAAGTAGCCATCGTGATGGGAAGCAAAAGCGACCTGCCTGTTATGCAAGAAGCCATCGATATGTTGCAAGGATTTGACATCGAAACCGAAGTGGATATTGTCTCGGCGCACCGCACCCCCGAAAAACTGGTGGAATTTAGCCAAAACGCGCACCTGCGTGGCATCTCGGTAATCATTGCCGGCGCCGGTGGGGCAGCCCATTTGCCTGGGATGGTGGCAGCGATGTCTCCCTTGCCGGTAATTGGCGTACCCGTAAAATCGAGCAATTCGATTGACGGCTGGGATTCGATCTTGTCTATTTTGCAAATGCCCGGTGGCGTTCCCGTAGCTACAGTGGCACTCAATGGCGCCAAAAACGCTGGTATCTTGGCCGCACAGATTATTGGCTGTCACGATAAATGCGTACTGGATAAAATCGTGTTGTACAAAGAAGGACTCAAGGCTGCTGTACTCCAAGCTTCGGCCGAATTAAAACGCTAATTTCAATTTACATTCTTCTATTCTAACGCCCATTTGGGCCCCATTTTGCTATGAACATACTTACCCAGGTTTTTCAAACTCCGTATAATTCCGCGCCTTTTTCGAAAATCAAAATCGAAGATTACCCACCCGCATTTGAGGCCAACATTGCCGCAGCACGCGCTGAAATTGACGCCATCACGCAAAATCCAGCGGCGCCTACTTTTGAAAACACGATTGAAGCACTCGAATTTTCAGGGCAAGCCTTGGACCGCTTGTCGAGTATTTTCTTCAACCTGAATTCGGCAGAAACGAATGATGAGTTGCAAAAAATAGCCCAAGAAGTTTCGCCTTTGCTCACCGCGTTTAGCAACGACATCAGCTTGAACGAAACCTTGTTTGCCCGCGTTAAAGCCGTCTATGATCAACGCGACAAGCTGAATTTAACAGTCGAACAAGCTACCTTACTCGATAAAAAATTTAAAGGATTTTCCCGAAATGGCGCCTTGTTGGCCGAAACCGACAAAGCCCAATTGCGGGAAATTGATGCCGAATTGGCCAAATGCAAATTGACCTTTGGCGAACACGTTTTGGCCGAAACCAACAACTACCAACTGCACATAACAAAAGAATTAGATCTAAACGGATTGCCCGCTGATGCCAAAGAAATGGCGCATGCTCTGGCCAAATCAAAAGGATTGGATGGCTATGTGTTTACCTTAGATTTTCCGAGTTATTTGCCCTTTGTAACCTATGTTGAAAACCGCGAATTGCGCAAAGAATTGGCTACCGCTGCCGGAAAGAAAGCCTTTCAAGGCAACGAATACGACAACCGCGAATTGGTGAAACGCATTGTAGCGCTGAGACACCAACGCGCGCAATTATTGGGATACGACTCACATGCACAATTTGTACTCGAAGAACGCATGGCCCAATCGCCCGAGAAAGTGCAAACTTTTTTACGGGATTTGTTGGCCAAAGCCAAACCCGCTGCACAACGTGATTTTGCACAATTACACGCTTATGCACAAGAGTTGGACGGGGTCGCGACACTCGAAAAATGGGACAGCGCGTATTACAGTGAGAAGCTGAAGCAAAAATTATTCTCGGTTGACGACGAGCTGTTGAAGCCGTATTTTAAACTAGACAATGTGCTGCAAGGCGCCTATACCATTGCCGAAAAATTATTTGGCATTCACTTTCGCGAAATTCATACGGTAGACAAATACCAGGCTGATGTGCAAACCTTTGAAGTGCTCGATGCAGAGAAAAATTTGGTCGCCCTATTTTACACCGATTTTTTTCCAAGAAAAGGCAAACGCAACGGCGCTTGGATGACCTCGTATAAGCCGCAATATGTATACAACGGCGAGCAAGAACGACCACATGTTTCAATCGTGTGCAATTTTACACCTCCTACGGAGACCAAACCTTCCCTACTTACCTTTAACGAAGTGACCACCTTGTTTCACGAATTTGGTCACGCCTTGCATGGCATGTTGGCCAACACCACCTATCCAAGTCTTTCGGGCACTTCGGTATTTTGGGATTTTGTCGAATTGCCGAGCCAAGTCATGGAGAATTGGTGCTACGAACCCGAGGCCTTGGCCTTATTTGCCAAGCATTACGAAACCGGAGAAATTATTCCGCAGGAATACGTGACAAAAATTAAGGAAAGCGCCAGCTTTTTAGAAGGCATGGCCACAATGCGCCAATTGAGTTTTGGCCTCTTGGATATGGCCTATCATGCCAAAGCCCAAGCAATAAGTGATGTAAAATTATTCGAAAAAACGGCCATGGACGAAACGGCTTTGTTTCCCGATGTGACCGAAAATTGCATGAGCGTGTCGTTTTCGCACATTTTTCAAGGCGGCTATTCATCGGGCTATTACAGCTACAAATGGGCCGAAGTATTGGATGCCGATGCCTTTGCTTACTTTCAAGAAAAAGGAATCTTTAATCCCGAAGTGGCTAATAAATTCAAGGAACACGTTTTGTCAAAAGGCGGTACCGAAGCCCCAATGACATTGTACAAACGTTTCCGCGGACAAGAACCGCAACCAGAGGCGTTATTGAAACGTGCAGGGTTGGTTTAGTCAGCCCAACACCAAAATCCCCCACCATAAAATCGGCACACTCTCAACCCAAAAGGAAGTGTAATAAGTAGATCGCTGAAGCGAAGTAAAATAGATAGATAGCACCGCCAATAAAACGACCACTAGTGTGGTCAAGTGATATTCGGCCTGCCAGCACATTAAGGCAACAACTGGCAACAACAAGACATAGCCCAATATTTTGGTTTTGGGGATACCCAAACGTTGGGGCAAGGTATACAATGACAAAGGATCATTGTCGCTATCCCAAATCTCAAAGGGAATGAGCAAACTGCTCAACAAAAAAAAGCGTTGAACAGACAAGAAAACTAGTTCGTGGTCGAACTGCTTTTCTAAAACTAACGGAATAAACACTGTAATATAGGTTACTGCGGCACTCACAAAAAACAATTTGAGCCAACCATATTTACGCAAAAGCGGATAACACAATACCAGCAATCCAGCACTAAGCAAATATCCTTGTGCAGCCCACGAGAGTTGCAAAAGGTTGTATAAAAAACAAATGCCTGCAAGCACTGTAAATAGTGTAAGCGCAACAATGCGGTTTGATTTCCATTTGCCTTGCCAAAAAAGCGCACTGTATTTTAAAAAATTATAACCCATCACCGTGCCCCAAAAAACAACTGAAGAAAGAGGAGGCGGCAAATTATATTTGGCAAGCAAATTGGTGCAATGCAACAAAGCCAAAACGGCCAAGCCAACGTGTAAGGACGATTGAATATAAAAATCAAAAATTGACCGTAAAATGCGCATGCCCCAAAAGTAATCAACCTGTTAATAAAATGCCGTTTTGGTTGAAAAATTCCTAAAAATCGGGGGCAAATCCACGAAAGGCTTTGAGAATAAAGCCTATTTTTGTGCAACCTTTTAAAACATCCCAATTTTACTGCAGTATGAAAACAGATGCATTTGCTTTACGCCACATTGGCCCTAGAGAATCCGATTTACAACCCATGTTACAAACCATTGGTGCGGCTTCTTTAGATCAACTGATTGCCGAAACCATTCCCGACGATATCCGCCTCAAATCAGCTTTAGATTTAGACGAACCGATGACCGAATACGAGTTTAGTCAACACGTGCATGAGTTGGGTTTAGAAAATAAATTATTCAAATCCTATATTGGATTGGGCTACAACCAAGCCATTGTTCCGGCAGTAATTCAACGAAATATTCTTGAAAATCCAGGTTGGTATACAGCTTACACGCCCTACCAAGCCGAGATTGCACAAGGTCGGTTGGAAGCGATTTTAAATTTCCAGACTTTAATTATCGAATTGACCGGTATGGAAATTGCCAACGCCTCATTACTTGACGAAAGTACTGCAGCGGCCGAAGCCATGGCTTTGTTGTTTGATGTGCGTTCACGCGATCAAAAGAAAAACAACGTCTGCAAATTTTTTGTTTCGGACGAAATTCTACCCCAAACGCTGTCTGTTTTGCAAACACGCTCAACGCCAATCGGTGTAGAATTGGTCGTGGGCAAACACGAAGATTTTTCCTTTTCGACCGATTTCTACGGTGCCATTTTACAATACCCCGGAAAACACGGACAAATAAACGACTACACTGATTTTATTGCCAAAGCCCATGCCAGCGAAATAAAAGTAGCTGTAGGTGCCGATATTTTGAGTTTGGTTAGCCTTACCCCACCAGGGGAAATGGGCGCCGATGTTGTATATGGAACTACCCAACGTTTTGGAATTCCCTTGGGATATGGTGGGCCACATGCCGCCTATTTTGCCTCAAAAGACGAATACAAACGCAGCATGCCCGGACGTATTATTGGCGTAACCGTAGACACTGACGGCAACCGTGCCTTGCGCATGGCCTTGCAAACCCGCGAGCAACACATCAAACGCGATAAAGCCACCTCTAATATTTGTACTGCACAAGTTTTATTGTCGGTGATGGCGGGAATGTATGCAGTTTTCCATGGTCCAAAAGGCCTGCAATACATTGCCCAAAAAGTACATGCCTCGGCGGTGACCTTGGCTGAAGCTTTGCATAAAATGGGCATTACCCAACAAAACTCCCACTTTTTTGATACCATTGTAGTGACTGCCGATGGGGCAAAAGTGAAGCCAATTGCCGAAGCGCACCAACTGAATTTCTACTATATAAACGATACAACTGTTTCGATTTCCCTGAATGAAACAACTAGCTTGGCAGACCTCAACGCCATTTGTGCCGTATTTGCGCAAGCCACACAAACCACAGCCGTTGTGCTTACCGCATTATCGCAAGCTACAGCGCTTCCTGCACAATTGAAACGCCAATCGGCCTTTTTGCAACATGCTGTGTTTAACAGCTATCATTCCGAATCGGCTTTGATGCGTTACATCAAAATGTTAGAGCGCAAAGATTTGGCCTTGAACCACTCCATGATTTCCTTGGGATCGTGCACGATGAAGCTAAATGCTGCGGCCGAAATGATTCCGTTGAGCAGCCCCAATTGGAACAACATTCACCCCTTTGCACCACTTGATCAGGCGCAAGGCTACCAAAAAATGCTGCGAAAATTAGAAACACAACTCAATATGATTACGGGTTTTGCCGGTACCACTTTACAGCCCAATTCGGGTGCACAAGGTGAATATGCCGGACTCATGGTTATTCGT
Organism: Flavobacterium sp.; assembly: GCA_026390995.1. GTDB lineage: Bacteria > Bacteroidota > Bacteroidia > Flavobacteriales > Flavobacteriaceae > Flavobacterium. Next base: position 18,099 of record JAPLEX010000020.1, on the reverse strand, counting down.
GCCTACCACCAATCACGTGGTGATCACCACCGAAATATTGCGCTAATCCCTTCCTCGGCACACGGAACCAATCCGGCTTCGGCGGCGATGGCAGGTATGCAAGTGGTGGTAACCAAAACCTTAGAAAACGGGAACATTGACGTGGACGATTTGCGCGAAAAAGCCTTGTTACACAAAGACAATTTATCGTGTTTAATGGTTACTTACCCGTCTACGCATGGAGTTTTTGAAAGTGCCATTCGCGAAATTACTCAACTTATACACGACAACGGTGGCCAAGTCTATATGGATGGCGCCAACATGAATGCCCAAGTAGGATTGACTAATCCGGCAACCATTGGCGCAGACGTTTGTCACCTGAACTTACATAAAACCTTTGCGATTCCCCACGGTGGTGGAGGTCCTGGTGTGGGTCCGATTTGCGTAGCTCCACAATTGGTTCCTTTCTTGCCGTCAAATCCGGTGATACCAACCGGAGGTACTGAGGCGATTACTGCCATATCGGCTGCGCCTTGGGGATCGGCTTTGGTGTGTTTAATTTCCTACGGATATATTTGTATGTTGGGTGCCGAAGGACTTACCGACGCTACCCGCTATGCTATTTTGAATGCCAACTACATTAAAGAACGATTGAAAGGCCATTACGATACCTTGTACTCAGGCGAAATGGGTCGTGCTGCACACGAAATGATTTTGGAATGCCGTCCATTTAAACAAAAAGGAATTGAAGTGACCGACATTGCCAAGCGTTTGATGGACTATGGTTTCCATGCGCCCACCGTTTCTTTCCCTGTGGCCGGTACACTCATGATTGAGCCTACCGAAAGCGAAGACTTGGCCGAATTGGATCGTTTTTGTGATGCTATGATTGCTATTCGAAAAGAAATTGAAGCAGCAACTGCCGACAACCACAACAATGTGCTCAAAAATGCTCCGCATACCTTAAACATGGTTACTGCCGATTCTTGGGATTTTCCGTACTCTAGAGAAACGGCAGCCTTTCCGTTGGAGTACATTAAACTGAACAAATTTTGGCCAACCGTGCGCCGAGCCGACGATGCCTATGGCGACCGAAACTTGGTTTGCTCTTGCGCACCCATCGAAGCATATATCTAATAGACAAAGCCCTTTAGTATTCTAGAGGGCTTTTATTTTTCTTGTAATGAAAGACCTTGAAACGCCCGAAGACATTTATAAAATTGTGGCTACTTTTTACGACAACTTACTGGGTGATTCGGCCATCAGTTATCTATTTACAGACGTCGTGGTGATTCAACTCGAGGAACATTTGCCTATTTTAGTGACTTTTTGGTCACAAGCCCTTTTAGGAACGGGAGGCTATTATAAAAACCTGACGCAAATTCATTTGGATGTGCACCACAAATCGGCCTTGACTCCCGAGCTTTTTACACGATGGATCAATCATTTTTATGCGGCCATTGATGCCCATTTTCAGGGATTCAACTGCGAACGCATGAAAACACAAGCCTTGAATTTGGCCACGGTTATGCAAATTAAAATCGCCCAAGAAAACAAGAAATAATTACATTATACGCAGCAAGTTTATTTGAATGTTGCGCAATTCGCAATAATAGATGAAAAACATCTATTTCTTCAATCGCATTCCAATTTAATTGCTAAATTCGGTTAACATTCGCTTAACAAAATGAACATCAAGATAACCGGCATCGGAAGTTATATTCCCACCCAAGTAGTAAAAAACACTGATTTTAATCAACACACTTTTTTTAATGAAGACGGCTCTGCTTTTGCCTATTCAAACGAAGTGGTGATTGGGAAATTTAAAAGCATTACCGGAATTGGTGAACGCCGCTATGCTGCTGTCGATTTATGTTCCTCGGATCTAGCCTTTTTTGCCGCACAAAAAGCCATTGAAAATGCACAGATTGATCCGGAAACATTAAATTACATCATTGTTGCCCACAACTTTGGCGATGTGAAACCCCAAGCCATTCAATCGGATATGTTACCCAGTTTGGCTACCCGAGTCAAACATAAATTGCAAATTAAGAATCCAAAATGCGTGGCCTATGACATCTTATTTGGTTGTCCAGGCTGGATTGAAGGCGTATTACAAGCCAATGCGCTCATCAAATCGGGCATGGCCAAAAAATGCTTGGTTATTGGTGCCGAAACCCTTTCTCGTGTAGTAGATGTGCACGACAGAGACAGCATGATTTATGCCGATGGTTCTGGGGCAGCCGTATTGGAAGCCTGTGCCGATCATGACGGATTACTTTCCTTTGAAAGCGCTACCTATGCCAGCGACGAAGCCAATTATTTGTATTTCGGGAACTCCTTCAACACCAAATTGGATCCCAGTATACGGTACATTAAAATGCACGGCCGAAAAATTTATGAGTTTGCACTGAGCCGCGTGCCGCAAGCCATGAAAGAATGTGTAGATAAATCGGGCATTGACATCAAAGACATTAAAAAGATACTGATTCACCAAGCCAATGAAAAAATGGACGAGGCCATTGTGAATCGCTTTTATAAATTATATGACGAAGCTACACCCGAAGGCATTATGCCCATGAGCATCTCTTTTTTAGGCAACAGCAGTGTGGCTACTATTCCTACGCTTTATGATTTGTTGTTGCAAGGAAAAATTGAGGGCCAAACCATACACAAGGGCGATGTTTTGTTGTTTGCTTCTGTGGGTGCTGGTATGAATATAAACGCCTTTGTATACAAACATTAGAGGGAAAATTGACGGAAAAGCAGGCGCAAAAAAACAAAGCTAAACTAGTTTTCTTTGTATATTTACGGCTCGATTCAACTGCCTAACTCATGTACGAAAACACCTATCCCAGCAAGCGATTTCAACGCACTTTGGCCTTTTTACAACAACACATCAAGACAACCGAAACCATTTTGGATTTGGGTGTAGACAATCCCTTTGCTAAAATCATGCGCCAAGAAGGATACTCCGTACAAAATACTTCAGGCGAAGACCTAGATATAGATCAAACTGCCTTGCAACAAAACGAGGCCGAGGTAGTGACCGCCTTTGAAATCTTTGAACATTTACTCAATCCGTTTACCATTTTACAATCTATACAGGCAAAGAAATTGCTCATTTCAATTCCGATGCGCCTCTGGTTTTCACCAGCATACCGCAGCAAAACTGACCCTTGGGACAGACATTACCACGAATTTGAAGATTGGCAATTGGACTGGTTGCTCGAAAAAACAGGCTGGAAAATTATGGCCCGAGAGCAATTTACCCATCCGGTCAAAAAAATTGGGTTTCGCCCTTTACTTCGTTACTTTACCAACCGTTATTATATCATCTACGCCGAAAAATCAACGCCATGAATCTAAAATATGTTGTTGTGATTCCTGCCCACAACGACGCCCAATTCCTAGGGCTCACTCTGCAATCTTTGGCAGATCAAACCTATTTGCCTTATAAAGTGATTGTAGTCAATGACAATTCTACTGATACTACCGCAGCAGTTGTTCAAGAATTTTCTCAAAAACACGCCTACATCTCTTTGATTAACAACTTGTCAGACGCCGAACATTTGCCTGGAAGTAAAGTAATACGCGCCTTTCAGGTGGGGTTTGATACCTTAGGAAAAGACTTTGACATCGTGGTGAAATTAGACGCCGATTTAATTTTACCGCTTGACTATTTTGAAACCATTTTAACGCAATTTGACGACGATATGGCAGTGGGAATGGCCGGCGGATTTGCTTACATTGAAAACAACAAAGGCGAATGGGTGTTAGAAAATCTAACCGATAAAGACCATATACGCGGCGCATTTAAAGCCTACCGACGAGCTTGTTTTGAGGAAATTGGCGGCCTAAAACCAGCCATGGGTTGGGATACGGTTGATGAATTGCTTTGTCATTTCTATGGCTGGAAAGTAGTAACCGATGCCCGATTACAAGTAAAACACCTCAAACCCACCGGTGCCAATTACAATAACAAAGCGCGCTACAAACAGGGCGAAGCTTTTTACAGTTTGGGTTATGGGTTTATCATTACCTGTATTTCTTCGGCCAAATTGGCTTTTATGAAAAAGAAACCGGGTTTGTTTTTAAATTATATGCTGGGCTATTTTAGGGCCTTATGGCAACACAAACCACTTTTGGTTACCGCCGATCAAGCCCAATTTATTCGTGAATACCGTTGGCAAAAAATGAAACAAAAAATTAAAACCACCTAACCGCTATGATGCTTATTCGCTATATATCGCAAATTGGAAAATACGCCTTGATGTGGATTGAAATATTCAAAAAACCCACCAAATGGTCGGTCATGAGGGTATTGATCCTAAAAGAAATTGACGACTTAATCATTGGATCATTGGGCATTGTGGCCTTCATTTCCTTTTTTGTGGGCGGTGTAGTTTCAATCCAAACGGCCTTGAACCTCAACAACCCCATAATTCCAAAATCATTGATTGGATTTGCCACACGCCAATCGGTTATTTTAGAATTTGCACCTACGTTTATCTCGATCATTATGGCCGGGAAAATGGGCTCATTCATTACCTCGAGCATTGGAACTATGCGCGTAACCGAGCAAATTGACGCGCTCGAAGTCATGGGGGTTAACTCCATCAATTACTTGGTATTTCCCAAACTAATGGCCTTACTTTTGTATCCATTTTTAATTAGCATCAGTATGTTTCTGGGTATTTTTGGTGGCTGGGTCGCAGCAGTGTATGGTGGCTTTGCTTCTAGCGCAGATTTTGCCGGTGGATTGCAACAACAATTTATTCCGTTTCACATTGTGTATGCCTTTATCAAAACCTTTGTGTTTGGCATCTTGCTCGCAACCATCCCCTCGTTTCATGGCTATTACATGAAAGGGGGCGCGCTCGAAGTAGGAAAAGCAAGTACCGTTTCGTTTGTTTGGACTTCGGTAACGATCATTTTAATGAATTATATTCTCACCCAAATGCTCTTGACCACATGATAGAAGTAAAAAACGTAGAGAAATCGTTTGGCGATTCTAAGGTATTGAAAGGAATTTCGACGGTGTTTGAAACCGGAAAAACCAATTTGATAATCGGCCAAAGTGGATCGGGAAAAACCGTTTTGCTTAAAAGTTTATTGGGCATTCATACACCCGAAAAAGGAACCATTTCGTTTGACGGCCGCATATATTCAAATTTATCAGCCAATGAAAAACGCGAACTGCGTACCGAAATTGGGATGGTGTTTCAAGGCAGCGCCTTGTTTGATTCGATGACAGTAGAAGAAAACGTAGGATTTCCGCTCAAAATGTTTACCAACAAAACCAAAGCCGAAATTCAAGAGCGGGTGAATTTTGTACTCAATCGGGTAAATCTAGTCGATGCGCACACCAAACTCCCGTCAGAAATTTCGGGTGGAATGCAAAAAAGGGTGGCCATTGCGCGCGCGATAGTGAACAATCCAAAATACTTGTTTTGCGACGAACCCAATTCGGGCTTAGATCCGAAAACTTCGATTGTGATTGACAACCTCATCAAAGAAATCACCGAAGAATACAACATTACCACGGTAATCAATTCGCACGACATGAATTCGGTGATGGAAATTGGCGAAAATATTGTGTTTCTCAAAGACGGTCTCAAAGCCTGGCAAGGCACCAAAGATGAAATCTTTCACACCGACAACCAAGCCGTTGTTGATTTTGTGTATTCGTCCAATTTGTTCAAAAAAGTACGCGAGGCTTATTTGAAAGGCTAATATTATCCCTTAAGTTGCGCCACAATTCCTTTGATTTCTTGCTCTTTCCCTTTGGGGTAAATGAGCAAGACATTGTCTTTGTCTACAATGATAAAATCGTGCAAGCCGTCAATGACTACAATTTTATCTTTGGCGGTACTGATGATGTTGCTCGAGGTATTTTGCAACAAAACTTTGGCATTCACTACGGCGTTATTGTGTGCATCTTTGTCTAATTTTTCGTGCAAGGAGCCCCAGGTTCCCAAATCATTCCAATCAAAAGTAGCGGGCAGTACAAACACATTAGGCGCTGCTTCCATGACCGCATAATCAATCGAAACATTGTCGGCAGCCGCATAATGCAGGGCAATAAAGGCTTTTTCGGCTTGGGTATTGTACGAATCCCAACCTTGCAAAAACAACTGATACAACTCCGGTTGAAAAGCCTCAAACGCTGCGGTAATGGATTGTACACTCCAAATAAATATACCGCCGTTCCATAAAAAGTTGCCGCTCGCCAAAAATGATTTGGCCGTTTCGTAATCGGGCTTTTCCCGAAATTGACTTACTTTTTTGATGGGATTGCGGTCTTGTTTGTCGTATTCGATATAGCCAAAACCGGTATTGGGAAAGGTCGGTTGGATACCCAAGGTGAGTAAGGCATTTTCTTGGGCACAAAAATCAAAACAGCCACGCAAATTTTGTGCAAAGGCGTGCTCGTCTTCTATCCAGTGATCACTGGGCGCGACCACCATTACCGCATCTGGGTTTTGTTTTTTAATTTTCAGGGCTGCATACAAAATACAGGGTGCGGTATTGCGCATGGCTGGCTCTAACAACACCTGCTCTTGGCTAACTTCCGGAAGCTGCTGCAAAACGATGTCGTTGTATTTTTCGTTGGTTAAGATCAGTATGTTCTCGGCTGGAATTAATTGGGCCAAGCGCGAAAAAGTTTTTTGCAACAAGGTAGAGCCGCAGCCCAACATGTCGTGAAATTGTTTAGGAAATTCGGCGGTACTTACTGGCCAAAATCGTGATCCTACTCCGCCTGCCATCAAAACGGCATAATAATTTTTGTTCATAATATAGGGAGGTAAATTGGCTTTAAAAAGCCCTGCAAATATATTTATTAAATCGCTTTTCGCAGGCGTTTGGTTTTAAATTACCGTTAACCCGGGATAATTTCTACTTCGGCATTGGCATTAAACAAATACAGCTTACCCGTTTTTACCTCTAGGCATTCGTAGCGTTTAACCCGCAGACCTTTTTTTTGAAAAACTCGTCCATTTTTAATGCGAAAAAAACTACCGCTGGGCACCTCGTGCATAAAATGGATATCGGCTTTGCGTTCGTCAAATTGTTTCAAGGCAAAGGCCAATCGGGCATCGGTATCACTGCTGGCTGTGGGGTTTTTAAAGTGATTGGCCACCAAGGGCAAAATACTGTGCGGGAAAATCTCAGGGCGAATATAGGGAATCATGATGCGCTGAAAAATTGTTTTCCATTCGTCGCCATGCGGTTTGATGTAACGACCATATTTTTCAAAGGCCACCAAATGGGCAATTTCATGAATGAGTGTAATTAAAAAACGGTATTTATTGAGGTTGGCAATGTACCCCGTGGGTTACAATCAACTCAAATACCGAATTGACAGCATGTTCGGGCAAATATTTTTGAAGGGTTTCACTCATCTCGTGAGAAAACTAAGGAGTAGTTGAAGATACTTGCAACACTTTTCCGTTGTAAAACTTATGTCCGTTTAAGGCAAATTCTGTAATGTATTCGGCCATTTCTTGGGGTTGTAAAGGCGCTTGGTAGCCTGGGAAAGCAGTGGCTAACATTTCGGTTTGCACCGCGCCGATGGCCAATACATTAAACGCAATACCCGCTTCTTTGTATTCTTCGGCCAACAACTCCGATAACCCAATTACCGCCGCTTTACTGGAAGTATAAGCTGCCAAGCCTGGGAATTTCATACTGCCTTGTATGCCGCCCATTGAACTGATGGTTACCACATGACTGCCTTTTGTCAAAAAGGGCAATACACATTGGGTGAGTTGCGCTACGGCAAATACATTTACCCGGTATACGGCTTCAAAATCGGAGGGGGAAATCGTTGAAAAGGGCTGAACAGTAATGGCTCCTGCATTGTGGATCAACGCATCTACTTGGGTCCAAGTCGATTTCAAAAAATCACTCACCAATTTCAGATCTTTGGCTTGGGTTAAATCAACAGCCAAATTGGTTATGCGATCGTGTCCCAACAAACTGGGCGATATGGAGCGTGACAAGGCCAATACCTGATGACCGGCTTGGGCCATTTGCAATGCAATTTCGTGTCCAATTCCTCGGGAAGTTCCCGTTACAATAATGTGTTTCATAGCCTAATGGTGAGCGCCAAAGGTATTAAAAATCCGAGATCTTTTGGTTGTGTTTTAGGTGCAGTCGGTATTGCTGCATCCCTGCTTTGTGAGAGAGGTACGGATGGCCTAGTTGGTGATTGATTTGGCTGATTGTAAACAAATGCCACATATGCTTATATAGCTCGCGCCACGCATACCAAATGGAGTGCGATGGATCATACATGTGTGTGGGTTCGCTCATGGCGCCGTTGAGTTCTACGATGGCAAAATTTTTGCCTTGTGCTAGATCCTCTCGGCTGTGGTACATCACGTCCAAACGCCCGTAATAGAACCCGTCAATTTGCTGACACAATTCATCAATAACAGCAGTGAGTTGGGGCGTTATCCACGAGCTGGCATCTACAAATTTGGTGCCTCGGCAGTGATTTCCATAGGGTACTACGCGTTCTTCTTGCCCATCCGCCAAAATGTGCTGCAATCCAGCACCCATTTCTTGTCGCAAAACGGGCAACTGCATCGCAGCCCGCGGATCTTTTTGCAACAACTGTTCTCGTGTACTGGTTCCGTCGCCGGTAATGGTTAGAAATTCCTTGGCCACAATCCCTGTAATTTGGCCTTTGTTTTCATGTGGATACCGCACATAAAAAATACCCACTTCATTGGTGTAAGGAATTAAGTCTTGCAGCAAATAATCAAATTGGGCCTGCTCATGGTAGGCTTGCAAGGCTTCACTACTTTCAATTTTTTTTACAGCTGATCCGCGCAGACCCATATCGGGTTTGGCAATTAACGGGAACGTAAAATCGTTTTCTTGCATCAACTGGGCTACATCTTCTGTAGAAAGTCCGGGATGAACCAAGCTGGTTTTGGGATAATAGTGTGGCGGTATAAGCGAATAAATTTCGGCTTTGGAGACCATAAAAAAACCGCCGTTTTTCATGCTGGGGTTTACCGCATTAAAGAAAAACAAAGAGCGTTCGCGCAGCGCAAAATACCCCCACAAAAAAAAGACAGGAAAATAAAGCGCATGAAAAGGCCAATATTCCCAATGCAGTATTTTATGGAAAGTTAATTTCATTTGACTAAGATTGAACGGCATCAAACGTATAGGTTTCTGTTTGTTCAAAGAGCAAATCACAGTGGTTCAACTGGAGTTGATTGGCTCTAATAACGGCTTGAGTAATGCTGATGGTTTTTAATTCGGGGGTGCGCTCCATCATAAAATTGGCCTGTTTATCAGATGTGGGCGATGAACGGTGAAACTGGATCAGATCTTCGGCAGTTGGCAATGTATTTTGCTTCAAAAATTGGGTAAACCAACTTTGGCGTTGGGCACGAACATCTGGCGAATACAAGGTAGCCGAAGACCAAATATAGGAATTGCTGGTGTCGAGCGTTAAAATTGATTTGGCATTTCCGTCCCAGCGCAATTGGTACAACGCATTGTTTTCGTATACCACCAAAGTAAAAGGCTCTATTTGATGCAGTTCATACCGCTGCCAATTGGCGCATACAGCCTCATCGGCACTGATCAAATCGAGCAGTACTAAACCGCGACTTTTGCGGTAGCTACTGGCACGTTGGTGTTTGGTCTCAGCCCCGTTGAGCAATACAACTACTCGCCCAATTTGGTTGGCTATTGCAAACCACGTTCCGCCGGCCAATGGATCTTTGGGAAAGGTGATGGGTTTTCCGTTCAGCATATGCGTTTGAGGAAATTCGGCCGAACGAAGCACGTGTTCATCCCGGTTGGAAGTGATTACAACTCCCGCTGCGGTTTTAACATAACTTACTGTGCACATTGTTGTCTGTAGGCAATTGTAGATCGGGCCACCCCAAAATTAGGGTCAATTTGTACCGTTGAACTAAGCAAAGCTACTTTTATCAAAGCTTGGTGGTGTACACAATGGTCTAAATTGTAAAGTAATTCGCGTTGGTAGGTAGTGGTAATTTGAATGCGATTTCCGTCGTAATCTTGCTCTAACACTAAATCAATATTGGGTTTATCCAATTGGTCTAAGAGCGAAAGCAGGGCTGTTTTGGCCACTTCTGTTTGGGATTGTATGGCCAAATCCCGTTGGCGTTTGTCGTAATTGATCACACCCAATTCATACTGACTCAACAAACACTGAAAAAGCTCAATACAATGCCGAGTATGTTCGCCAATCGTGGCATTTGACAATTCTCGGCAAGGTGTTGTATAGACCTGGTCTGTCAATTGATTCAAGAGATCAATGAGTTCGTGAAGGGTTTTATGTATGGATTGCGTGAGCATGTTCAAACTTGAAACTAAATTTTAAATCGCAACAAATCGGGAATACCCGCTTTGTTTTGGTACACCAAAATGGCACAACAAGTAAATGTAATTACAGCCATAGAAAACAATAAGCCTCCATCGCTAAATCCGTCGTATTGAATCACAACGCCTAATACCAAAAGATGTGAAGCAATGGCACCCAACATAGTTCCCAAGCCCATAAGTGCGCCCAATAAGGTGGTGCGTGGAATTAAAATTAGTATAGAAGCGATCAGTTCGCCAACTCCAGAGCCTATACGACCATATGGCTCAATGCCTAAGCTAGAAAATATGTACACACTTTCTGGTGCTGCAGTAAATTTAAAAAAGAGGGTTTGCACTAAAATAACTACAGCGGTCAATTTAATTACCCAAGTAAAAATGGTTTTCATAAAAATTAGTATTTAGTTCTCGTTGATTTAATTTAATTTTTGAATTTTGCTCCAATTTTGATCAGCGGCTTGCTTTAACCCCACCTCGTCTTTGTTCCAAGCTTTTAGGGTATTGTTGAATAATGCGTTGTAAAACAAATACAATTTGCCGTTTACAATTTTAAATGTTTCAGGATCAACGGGTACTTTTTCTCCTTTAGTCCCCATGGCATAGGCACACCAACCGCCGTATTGCGGTTCGTAGGCTGTAGCATTTTGGCTGAAGGTGGCTTTGTTGGCTGCTGAAGAAAAATAATAGGTAACTCCCATATAACTTACCGCCAACGTTTCCTTGCCCATTTTGGCCTTGCCTTTAAAATAAGCAACTGGATCATATCCTTGAAGCGCAAGTTTTTCGGTAAGATTAAACTGGGCTAGTCGATTAATTTGGGGTTGTGCTTCACAGAGCAAACTAGTAAATACGGCAAGTAAAAAAACTATTTTTCTCATGCGTCACACCCTTAATTAATTTTTTAAAGCGCTCAAAAATAAGGATTTTGATGAAAAAACTGGAGAGAGATTACAAAATTCTGACACAAGCAAGTAGATACAATCGTTCAGCTCACTTTTACTGCAAATAATATGCAGTAGCAAAAATTTGTTTGTGCAGAAAGATCTTAGCCCAGTTCAAAAGTAGTGATGCCAAAAACTTTATGCATGGGCAGGGAGGGTTTAGTTCCATGGTACATGCGGCCGCACTCAAACATAGCCTGCGTTTGGTATTTGGTGGTCAATGCTACGGCTAATGGATTGCACAACGGAATATCCAGATACACCTTGTCATCTCCTACCGCTGTCAAACAGCGTTCGTACAAGGCTTCGGCCACCGCCAAATTTTCGGCAAATAAGGGGCCAATTTTATAGCCGTGGCTTACTTTTCGAAGCACGGCAAATCCTTGTAATCCATCGGACGTACTATATTTGAACGCTTCACCCTGAGTTTGAAACAACCAGGCTTGCATAAATTGAGTTCGGTCGAAGCCAAAACACTGTTTATCAAATGCCAGAATCATCGGCACATCTTCGGGTATAATCGCCGAAACAGCGAGATGAATTGGATAGTTTTTTCCTGTATTCTCGTGGCGTTCGTCGGTAAAAGCCAATTCAAATCCTCCTTTGTGGTAAAAGGATTGCATGGCCACCACCCCATCCATGCCTATCGCTGCCTGAGGTTTTAGCCTGCTTAACAAGGTGTTTTTGCGCTGGTTCCAAAGCAAACGACCAATACCTTGGCTGCGGTATTCGGGTTTCATGATGTACAAACCCATGAATCCAAATTCACCGTCATACGAAACCAAGGAACCGCCTCCGATGAGTTCCTCTTCTTTAAAATAGCCGTAAAATCCATCGGGATCGGCCAGATAAAATAACTCTGCATCTTCCAAACCGGGATTCCATCCTTCCTGTTTGGCCCAAGAAACGAGTTCACGAAGGTGGTCTAAGGTTAATTTTCGGAAATCAAAGGTCTGCATATGAAAATATAATTTGAATTATTTGGCAGCAAATAACGCTTGCAATGCCAAAGTCATGGCTTGAATCGAGACCGGCAAAGAATCTTGGTAATCGAGCGCAAATTGTGCCGAATGCAAGGAAGGAAACTTTTGGTTTTGTGATTTGTATTTCTCTTGGGTTTCGGGCGAAAGTGTACCCATCCAGAGCAAATACGATGGAATAGCCGGATTGCCGCGATACATCCCAAAATCTTCGCCAATCATCACGGGCTCAACTGGAACTATCGCTTGTTGGCCTAATTTTTTTTGAATGGATTCGGCGACTAATTTTCCCAGTGCGGGGTCATTGTACACCGGCCCAATTGACATGTCGAGCAGGTGATACTCGGGCCAAAGTGTTGGAGGAAGCCCAGCTGCTGATGCCAAACCGTCGCCGATGGCTTTGAGACGATCGAGTATCAATTGTCGCGCTTGGAGCGAAAAACTGCGGATGGTGAGTTTCAATTCAACCTGATCGGGAATTACGTTGCCAATGGTTCCGCCCTGTATAGCCCCAACGGTAATCACTGCCGATTCGTTGGGTGGTATATTGCGACTCACAATAGTTTGTATTTCGGTGATAAATTGGGCCGATAAAACAATGGGGTCGATGGTGTTTTGCGGCGCTGCTCCGTGACCGCCTTTTCCGTGGATGGTAATATTCATCATGTCGACAGCCGCCATCGCATAGCCGTCACAAAATCCCACCTGCCCTACCGCCAAGTCGGCGTTGTTGTGCATGGCAATTTGGTAATTGGAGGGAGGTAATTTTTTAAAATTAGGCTGAGCAATCGCCTTGCGGGCGCCTTGTCCAATCTCTTCGGCCGATTGGGCCAATAAGATTAAGGTTCCCTTCCATTCTTTGGGGTGATGGGCAAAATAGTCGGCCACAGCCAACCAAGTGACCATATGGGCATCGTGTCCGCAGGCATGCATCACGGGCGTTTCGACACCATCCTTTAATGCTGTTACCGAACTGGCAAAAGTCAAACCGGTGTGTTCTTTTACGGGCAAAGCATCCATGTCGGTTCGGTATAAAACCGTGGGGCCTTTGCCATTTTTGAGTACAGCGGCAAAACTGTAAAATCCTAGAGAGTCCTGAATTTGGTAGCCCCAATTTTGCAAGTGTTTACGCAAAAAAGTGGCCGTATTTCTTTCTTGCCCACTCAATTCGGGCTGTGCATGCAAGTGTTGGTAGGCTTTGAGGTAAGCTGCAGGAGTCAGTGACGCATTATCTTGAGCCCATAGGCAAAAAGGCACTAGGAATAGCACAAAAAAAATGGTCTTTTTCATTCTGAAATTAGTTAAGTAAAGAACGTGAAATTACAATTTTTTGAATTTCAGAAGTGCCTTCGTAAATCTGGGTGATTTTGGCATCCCGCATCATACGCTCAACATGGTATTCGGCCACATAGCCATTTCCTCCGTGTATTTGCACCGCTTCGATGGTGACATCCATCGCGGTTTGGGAGGCAAATAATTTGGCCATCGCACCCGATTGAGAAATGTCTTTGCCTTCGTCTTTCTCTGAAGCCGCTTTCAGGCAAAGCATTCGAGCTGCTGTAATTGAAGTGGCCATATCGGCCAATTTGAACGCAATGGCTTGGTGTTTGAAAATTTCTTTGCCAAAAGCTTTGCGTTCTTGCGAATATTGCAAGGCCAATTCGTAGGCACCTGTAGCAATTCCTAAGGCTTGGGAAGCAATTCCGATGCGGCCTCCATTGAGTACAGCCATCGCAAAATTGAAGCCAAATCCATCGGCGCCAATGCGGTTTTCTTTTGGTACTTTTACATCGGTAAACATCAAAGAGTGCGTGTCTGATCCGCGGATTCCCATTTTCTTTTCTTTCAAGCCAATTGCAAAACCGGCCCATCCTTTTTCTACGATAAACGCATTGATTCCTTTGTGGCCTTTTTCTACATCGGTTTGGGCAATCACAATATAGGTAGAAGCTGAGGAGCCGTTGGTAATCCAGTTTTTGGTTCCGTTTAATAGGTAATGATCGCCTTTGTCAATGGCGGTTGTTTTTTGAGAAGTGGCATCCGATCCGGCTTCGGGCTCAGACAAGCAAAAAGCGCCGATAACTTCGCCGGTGGCCAAAGGCACTAAATATTTTTGTTTTTGTTCTTCGTTGCAATATTTTTCGATGCCCGCACAAACTAAGGAATTATTTACCGACATAATCACCGCTGCCGACGCATCTATCTTGGCAATTTCGGTCATGGCCAACACATAAGACACACTATCTAAGCCTGATCCGCCGTATTGTGGATCGACCATCATGCCCATAAAACCCAGCTCGGCCATTTTTTGCACTTGCTCGGTAGGAAATTTAGAAAACTCATCGCGTTCTATCACGCCAGGAAGTAATTCTGTTTGAGCAAAATCGCGAGCCGCTTGTTGAATCATCAGGTGTTCTTCGGTAAGATTAAAATCCATAATAAAAGGGGATATTGGTTGTACTTTTTTTAAATTTGGCATCCAAAAGTAGCTATTAAATCCCAAAAAATCAATTTCAGAAAAGACAATTTTACCCATGACTGCACAAAACTATAACGTTATCGGACTAATGTCGGGAACTTCGCTCGATGGAATTGATTTGGCCCAACTTTCCATTGGTTTTTCAGCCGGAAAATGGAGCTATGAAATTGGCGCTACGGCTACCGTTCCCTATACCTCAGCCTGGATTGAGCGGCTCAAAAACGCGGTTGAATATACTCCTGCGCAATTGACCGAATTAAACACAAACTACACCCAATTGCTCGGAACCACTATTTTTGATTTTATCGCACAACACCAACTGAGCCATATAGATGCAGTTTGTTCACATGGACATACCATTTTGCATCAACCCCAAAACGGATTTACGTTGCAAATAGGCAATTTGCCCGAACTCGCCGAGTATTGCCAACAAAAAGTAGTCTGTGATTTCAGGGTGCAAGATGTACAATTGGGCGGTCAGGGCGCACCACTAGTGCCGATTGGCGACCGGTATTTGTTTGGCGATTACAACTACTGCTTGAACTTGGGTGGGTTTTCGAATATTTCCTATGAACAAAATGGCCAACGATTGGCCTTTGACATCTCAGCGGTCAATACGGTGCTCAATTTTTATGCTGCGCAACAAGGCTGGAACTACGACGATCGGGGGTCATTTGCTCAATCTGGAACTTTACATGGACCACTTTTTGAAGCCTTGAATGCACTTCCTTATTACCAACTTACGCCACCCAAATCATTGGGGTTTGAGTATGTGAAATCCGCCTTATTGCCATTGATTGATTCATTTGCCATTGATACGGCCAGTAAAATGCACAGTTTTACCGAACATGTGGCTTTTCAAATTGCAGCGGCACTTCCCGAAAAATCAGGCAGTTTATTGATAACCGGTGGAGGAGCCTACAATGATTTTTTGGTGGCGCGCATCCAACAGTATTTACCCCATGTACACGTGGTGATTCCCAATAAAAAAACTATCGAATTCAAAGAAGCCTTAATTTTTGGGCTATTGGGCGTGTTGAGATTGCGCAACGAGGTCAATGTGTTGCATTCGGTGACGGGAGCAAGTAACGATCATTGTGCGGGGAAGGTGTTTGGATGAAATGAAAAGATGAGAGACGAATAGATAAGAGAAAACAATTTTTTTTGGTTACTTTCGTTTTCAAATAAACAACCCAATTGCCTGTGCTTCCTGAATTATCAAATAAGAAAAAATCTATAGTGCTTACTTCTTTGTTGTTTGCGCTCTTATTTGTGCTTTTTTATTGGTTAAAATTGGCCAATAATACCCCAATTTCTTTGTTAGAAGGTGGCGGTGGCGGCGGCGAAGTAGCGGTGAATTTTGGTGACAGCGAACTGGGTTCTGGAACCAATTTTACTTCAGAAGAGGCGGTTACAACCGCAGCTGCAACACCCGAAGAGTCAATAGAAGACGAGGTATTGACCCAAGAAAATACAGCAGAAACGGCAATAATTCCCGAAACCCAAACGGCCGACAAACCCAAAAAAATCACCGAACCCAAACCGGTTGTAAAATCTGAACCCAAACCATCCAAATCGACAGCTGATGCCTTGTCGAGTATGCTCAATGGCTCTAATTCGGGCGATGGCAACGACAAAACGGCCGGCAATAAAGGCAAAAACAACGGCGATAAAAACGCAAGCGGCTATAACGGCGGTGGAGGATCTGGGACCGGAAGTGGTGGCGGAAACGGAAGTGGCCAAGGCATTGGGAGCGGAAGTGGTTACGGCAGTGGTTCTGGTAGCGGATCTGGAAACGGAAATGGAAACTACCAATTGGGCAACCGCAAAGCGCTCAACAAACCCAAACCCAATTATACGTGTAACGAACAAGGGATTGTTGCCGTGCAAATTTCGGTAGATCAAAACGGAAGCGTAATATCGGCCAATCCAGGCATACGCGGCACCACCAACGCAGCCAAATGTTTACTCGAGCAAGCCAAAATTGCCGCCATGAATACCAAATGGCAGGCTGATGCTGCCGCTCCAGCAAAACAAGTGGGTAAAATTATTTACAGCTTCAACCTTACCGAATAGCCTACACCCATGAATTACCAAGAAACGGTGCATTGGCTATTTGCGCAGCTCCCCATGTACCAACAACAAGGCGCTATCGCCTATAAAGCCGACCTGAGCAACAGCATACTTTTGGCTAATTATTTGGGAAACCCTGAACAAAACCTGGCTTGCATTCATGTGGCAGGCACCAATGGTAAAGGTTCCACTTCTCACCTCTTGGCTTCGGTGCTGCAGGAAGCTGGGTATCAAGTGGGCTTATACACCTCGCCGCACCTGAAGGATTTTCGGGAGCGAATTAAAATCAACGGAAACTGCATCGAAGAAGAATATGTCACTGACTTTGTAGCCCAACACCAAACCTTTTTTGAAAACCACGACTTGAGTTTTTTTGAAATGTCGGTGGGATTGGCGTTTGATTATTTTGTGTACCGTAAAATAGATATTGCCATTATTGAAGTGGGCATGGGCGGTCGTTTGGATGCTACAAATATTATTACTCCACTCCTCTCGGTAATTACAAATATCGGCTTGGACCATACGGCATTTTTGGGAAATACGTTAACGGAAATTGCTGGTGAAAAAGCAGGTATTATCAAAGCGAAAACGCCTGTGATTATTGGTCAATATACCCCCGAAACCCGAGCCGTGTTTCTAGAAAAAGCCAGCCGTGAAAACGCAGCCATTTATTTTGCTGCCGACACGACAGAAACACCTCCCGCCTGCGAACTTTTGGGTAATTACCAAAAACATAACACCAAAACGGTTTTAACAGCCCTTCGTGTCCTTCAAGACCAAACCGATTTTTCTGTTTCGGAATTGGCTATAGCACAAGGATTCTTGCATGTGGTAGCCAACACCGGTTTACTAGGCAGATGGCAACAACTGGGCACTCATCCCAAAATCATCGCCGATACCGCCCATAATTATGATGGCTTGGCCGAGGTAATGCAACAACTTCAGGAGGAAACATATACACAGCTGCACCTGGTAATTGGGGTGGTGAATGACAAAGACCTCGATAGTATTTTGCCTTTATTTCCAAAAAAAGCCCAGTACTATTTTTGCAAACCCAATTTGCCTCGCGGACTTGCTGCCGAAATTTTGGCTGCTAATGCTGCGCATCATGGCCTCATTGGGCAAGTATACAATTCGGTTTCAACCGCTTATGCCGCAGCTCGTGCAAATGCCGCCATTACTGACTTTATCTACATTGGGGGAAGCACTTTTGTAGTCGCTGAAATTTTATAATATTTTTTATCCTTTTGTTTGCACAAACCGAAAACTC
>JAPLEX010000069.1:16127-16977 GCA_026390995.1 Flavobacterium sp. | reverse complement strand
AGCAAATGGAACTGTACTTACCGAAGAAAATGCCAAATTGCTGTTGGACTTCTATACCGGATTAGAAAAAGAAGATGGTGGCTTGTACAACTTCAAGAAAATGCCGTTTAAAGTGTTTTCTGAAATGCAGAAAAAAACAAACGCAGTGGGTTGGATTAGTATGGATCACTCTGCCGATTATGTAGAATTGGCGGCCTACGGCCCGGGCAGTCAGTTGCTGAAACCGTTTGTAAAAAATACCGATTTGCATTACTTGATGCTCGCGGCTGCCGAAATAGAAAACAAATTTTAATTACTTCTTTTCGACGTAATTTTCAATGTTGTACACCAACACATAATTGTGGCGTGTAATGTACAATTGCTTGCGATTGCTTTGGTTTTTTCGGGTAATGATGGAGAGGGTAACGGCATACCCGTCTTCGTCTTTACAGGAAAACGGATTCACAATATTATCTTCGGTTACTTCTTCTTTTTCGTAGTCGAGAATGTCATACCATTGGATTTCTTGCGAATAGATTAGGAATCTATTTTTGTTGGTGTCTAACGAAATAATCAATTTGGTTTCTTGTAGATCCGACCAATTGCCCCACTTTCCATCGCTGTTTTTCTCCATCACACTAAATCCAGTAGTGATGAACTTATAGGTTTGTGCATGGCCCGATCCAAGGGTGAGCAAGAATAAAAAAACAGAAAATAGCGCTATTTTTTTCATGTATAACTTAGTTTAAGCGAGGAAAATGAGTGGTAAGTGCGTAAAATTCGGCAACCATTTCGGAAATAATTTGAGCCGCCGGTTGTATTGCATCGATAAGTCCGGCAATTTGACCAATTTCTAATTCTCCTTCTTCTA
>JAPLEX010000069.1:0-16117 GCA_026390995.1 Flavobacterium sp. | reverse complement strand
AACCAAATCACCCTCAAACATGCCTTTTTTGGCTCGAGCTCTCCCGAGTTTTTCTTTTAATTCGTCAACGGAGGCACATTGGGCATATAAGGCTTGCAGGTCTTGGTAAAATTTATTTTTGATTAAACGCACCGGGGCCAATTCTTTGAGGGTAACTTGGGTTTCGCCTTCTTGGGTATCCACGATGCATTGTTTAAAGTTGTCGTGCACCGATGATTCGGTTGCTGCAGCAAATCGACTTCCGCATTGCACGCCATCTGCGCCCAACACCATTGCAGCCAACATCCCAGCGCCAGTAGCAATTCCACCTGCAGCTATGACAGGAATTTGCACGGCCTTGGTTACCATGGGAATCAACGTAAAGGTGGTCGACTCTTCGCGTCCGTTGTGCCCACCCGCTTCAAAGCCTTCAGCCACCACCGCATCAACTCCGGCTTCTTGGGCTTTTACTGCAAATTTACTGCTACTCACTACATGCACTACAGTAATGCCATGTGCTTTGAGGTGGGCCGTCCATGTTTTGGGATTTCCGGCCGAGGTAAATATTATTTTTACGCCTTCGTCTATGCAGATTTGAATGATTTCTTCGACGTTGGGATACAACATCGGAATGTTCACGCCAAACGGTTTTGCCGTAGCTTGTTTGCATTTTTGAATGTGTTCACGCAACACCTCGGGATACATCGATCCGGCTCCAATGAGCCCTAATCCACCGGCATTACTCACTGCACTGGCCAATTTGTAACCACTGGCCCAAATCATGCCGCCTTGAATAATAGGGTATTGAATCCCAAAAAGTTGCGTAATGCGGTTCATTAGTTTTTGATCAATTTTCCGGCTTGCAATTGGGCTCCCGAACGAATTTGATAGAAGTAAATTCCCGCTGGCAATTGCGCTATTGAAAACGAAGAACTGGCAGCATTAACTGTTGACCGTTGCACCAATTGCCCTACACTGGTATAAATTGAAATCGATGCTTCTTGAGCAGTCGTAGGCAATTGAATTGAAAGTTGTGTGCTCGCCGGATTAGGATACACGGTAAATACATCTTTACTTACCGAGCTAACGGCTAAGGCCGTGTTTAAGGCCGCACTAAAATCGGGAATTCCATAGCCATATTGGTTGTTGGGAGCAGTGTATCTATCAGCTGATTGCTTCACGTAATTCACAACTTCTTGATTGGTTAAGGTAGGAACGGCGCTCCAAAACGTGGCAATCATACCCGCTAATATAGGCCCTGAAAACGAAGTTCCATTAGCCGTACCAACATTACCAGAAGTTGTTGACAAAACAGAAGCTTGGCCTTGTGCCATTAAATCGGGTTTGATTCGGCCATCATATGAAGGTCCGATTGAGCTAAATGAAGCAATATTTCGATTGGAACGCACAGCGCCAATGGCCAACACGTTATTGGCTTCGGCCGGAACACCCACGTGTGGTTCAGTAGAAGCGCCTTCATTACCCGCACTCGCCACTACAATAATTCCTCTGGTGAAAGCGATATTGGCTCCACGAGAAGCAAAGGCTTTGTTTCCGGTCATATCAGCATAGGTGTGTCCGTAATTGGTATTGTCAAATCCAAAATAGCCCAAAGAAGAAGTGATGATATCAGCACCCACGTAATCAGCCATTTCAGCGGCTTCCACCCAATTACTCTCTTCTACTGGGTTTTCTGAGTTGACATCTTCGGTGATGTATAAATAGTATTTGGCATCGGGGGCAGTACCCACCAATTGGGTATCTACATAGCCACCCATGGTAGATAAAACCATTGTTCCATGCGAATCACCGGTATAAAAATTGGTGTTTTTGTTTACAAAATCATATCCGCCAAGCAAGAGGTTATTGTTGCGCAAGCGTGCGAATGGATTTAAGGTATTCACGCCCGGAAATCCTGCATCTAATACCGCGACCACCTTTCCTGCACCCGTAAAATTTTGCTGGTGCAACAAATCGCCGTTCATCATGTGAATTTGGTTGAAGGAATTGCCATAATTGAACGTAACCAAAGTTTCCATGGATTTATTAACCGGCTGAATTTGTGCTGGCGAAGAAGGCATACGCAGATTGAGAGAAGCATCGGCAAATTCCAAATGATCAACACCCGGCAAATTGGCCAAGGCATAAATACTGACCGCTGTTCCCCGTACGTGCAAGCAATTTAACCAGCGAGATTTTGCCTTCACGGTTATACCAGCCGCAGCCGTAACTTGATCTATATAGGCCTGATGAATGGGCACATCTTGAATATCCAAGGGAATATTTTGCGCGGAACGACGATCTAATGACCGTTGCGACAACATCGTTAATGGACTATTCAAAAAGGTTTGCGCATTGGGCTTGCCGGTAAAGAAAACCCAGGCATCTTCTTGTGCATAAGCAGAAAAAGAAAGAATTGTGACCAATAAGAGTAATATTTTTTTCATGAGATTTATTTTACAATTTAAATTTTACGGAGCTAATTTACTAAAGTAATTTCAAGAAATTACACCCGATCCTACTAATTCTTCACCCACATACCAAGCCACAAATTGGCCTTCGGTAATCGCCGACTGGGGCGCATCAAAAGCGACATAAAGTCCTGCTTCAAACTGATGCAAAGTAGCCGCTTGCAATTCTTGACGGTAGCGAATGCGCGCTTTTACCGCCATCGATTCAGTAGGTTGTAAACGCATATCTTCGCGAACCCAGTGAATTTCTTCGTTTTGTACAAGTAATGCTTTGCGAAATAAACCGGGATGTGCATGGCCTTGACCGGTAAAAATGGCGTTAGTCACGACATCAGTGGCCAAGACAAATAAAGCTTCGGGAGTTCCTCCTACATTCAAGCCTTTGCGTTGGCCCACGGTAAAATAGTGTGCGCCTTGGTGCGTGCCGACCACTTTTCCAAATTCAGGGGTGTAGCGAATGGGTTGAGCCGCCGCGTGAAGCGCTTCTTCAGTTGAAGAATAATCCACTTCTTGGGGCGTATAACACGCATGTGACGAATCAATTTCGTAGATCAAGCCGGGTTTGGGTTGTAATTTTTGTTGTAAAAAATCGGGCAAACGCACTTTCCCGATGAAGCACAAGCCTTGGGAATCTTTCTTCTCGGCGGTGACCAATTCCATTTCGGAAGCAATGGCGCGCACTTCGGGTTTGGTTAAGGCACCTATGGGAAACAAAGCTTTGGCCAATTGCGCCTGCGAAAGTTGACACAAAAAATAGGATTGGTCTTTGTTGTTGTCGGCACCAGCTAGGAGTTGATATACTGGTTTTCCATCTACGGCAAGTTCGCCTTTTTGGCAATAGTGACCGGTGGCCACATAATCGGCACCTAAACTCAATGCAATCTGCATGAACACATCAAATTTGATTTCGCGGTTGCACAACACATCGGGATTGGGCGTACGCCCTTTCTCGTATTCGTTGAACATATAATCCACTATTTTGGTTTTGTATTGTGCACTCAAATCTACGGTCTGAAACGGAATACCCAGTTTTTCGGCCACCAAAAGCGCATCGTTGCTATCTTCGAGCCACGGACATTCATTGGAAATCGTCACCGAATCGTCGTGCCAGTTTTTCATGAACAAGCCAATGACTTCGTAACCTTGTTGTTGCAACAAATAGGCCGCAACGCTAGAATCAACGCCGCCAGAAAGTCCAACTACTACTCGTTTTTGAGTCATTATCTTTATTAAATTCTGTTATTATTTTGATTTGGGCGTAGCAGGATTTGCTTTTTTAACTTTGGACATGTTTTCTTCACTCACCAATTTTCCCCCTTCATAAAACTGCCACATGCCTACTTTTTTTCCTTTTTTGTACAGGCCTTTAGCCACTACATTTCCCAATGGATCTCGGTAGATGGCAGGTCCTTCATATTGGTCTTTGTCGTAGTTTGCTTCTTCGAGCACCACAGCGTTATTGGCCCATTTTTTATAGGCACCTTGTTTAAGCCCATTTGTATATTGCGCCTCCTCGGCAGGTTTTGCATCCGCATAAAATACTGTTCGTTTACCTTCGAGCTTCCCTTTTTTATAATTTTCAACGGTCATTAAAGTTTTCGATTCAAAATGATAGTACTTCCAAACCCCTTCGTTGAGTTTATTTACTGATTTGCCTTCGCTAACTTTATTGTTTTTTTGATCATAAAAAATAGTATACACCGACTGGTCTGCTGCATTAAATTCTCGAGTAGCAATAACTGTTCCGGCTTGCGTGTCGTCATGAAATTTAAATACCCCCACTTCTTTGCCGTGATTGAATGTGCCCTCGTAACGCAATCGCTTGGATTCGGGGTGATAGCCTTTCCATAATCCGTGTTTGGCTCCTTTATCATCCAATTGATTTAATTTGTTTTGTGCCCGTAAACCGATCGATGACAACAAAATCAAACAAATTGCAAGTATATTTTTCATGATAAATTATTTTGATTCAAAAACAAAAACTCAAAAATCCTGCATTTAGTGTTCAGAAACAGCTTGTTTTACAAAAAACTCCCACAGGGGGAGTTTATTTTATTTTTTCTTTTGAGCCGCTTTTTGCGCTTCGGCTTGCTCCATCATCTCCTGCATTTTTTGTTGAAAACGACCTTTCTTTTTGGGTTCCTTTAGTTTGTTTTCTTGAATCTGTGCATGGATTTTCTTTTCGTCAACCACATAGCGTTTGATGACAATCATAATGCCGATGGTAATTAAGTTGGAAATAAAGTTGTACAAACTCAAGCCTGATCCGTAGTTGTTGAAGAAAAACAACATCATCAAGGGCGAAATGTAAATCATTATTTTCATCATCTTGGCCATATCGGGCATCCCCTCTTGTTGTGGGGCTGCCATTTGTTGGTCGCCCGAAGTCATTTTCATATAAAAGAAAATTGCGATGGCAGCCAAAATAGGGAACAAACTGATGTGATCTCCATAGAACGGAATGTGAAACGGCAACTTCACGATTTCGTCAAACGAAGATAAATCATCGGCCCAAAGGAAGCCTTTCTGACGCAACTCAAAAGCTGAAGGAAAGAACTGAAACGACGCATACATAAACGGCAGTTGGATCAAGGCTGGAATACAACCCGCCATCGGATTTACCCCGGCTTTGCTGTACAACTTCATGGTTTCCTGTTGTTTTTTCATGGCGTCTTTCTTGAACTTTTCGTTCAATTCGTTAATCTCCGGACGCAATACCTTCATTTTGGCTTGAGACAAAAAGGATTTGTAGGTAATGGGCGACATCGCAATTTTGATCAGAATCGTAAACACGATAATGGCAATTCCATAGGCAATAAACGAACTCAGGAAGCCAAATAAGGGTATGAAGATGAATTTGTTGATCCAACCAAAAATACCCCAACCCAATGAAATGACATGTTCTAAATTCTTGTCATACGATTTTAAAGTGGCATAATCCGTTGGTCCAATATACCAATGCATGGCATAATCCAATTCGCCACGCTCAAACTTGAGCGGAATGATCGACTTGAATTGTTTGGTAAACAAGGTGTCTTTGGCCGCATCATGCACCAAATTGGCCGAAGCCAAATCGGCTTTTTCAAAAGGTGTGTCAGTGAGCAAAATAGTGGAGAAAAAATGTTGTTTGTAGGCCACATAGCTCACTTTGGTAGGTGCTTCAGATTTGCTATCGCCTTGCCCTACATAATCGTATTTGTCGTCTTCGTAGGCAAAATAAATTTCGGTATAGCGATTTTCGTAGTCGATTCCCTTTTCGTTGCGCAAGGTTTTCAATTCCCATTCTAAGTTTACAGGTTTTGAGGTATTCAATACCGACTGCAAACCTTGTGATTGGATTGAAAAATCCAACATATAATTATTGGCTTTCAAGACATATTGGTATTCCAAGTAGGAGGTTTCGCTTGATTTAAGACGCATACTCAACACCTGATCCGTTCCGTTTTTGGTGAGGGTGGGTTGAAAATACAGGTCTTTGGTTTGCAAGCTGCGGTTGTCTTGCGTAGACAAACTCAGGTTTAATTGGGCGTTATTTTTTTCGATCAAAGTAACCAATTGCTTTGACCCTTTTTTGAAGCGCTCGTGATTTTTGAGTGTAGCCGACACAATTTGACCACCTTTGTTGGCCACCTGAATACGGATAAACTCGTTTTCGATTGTTGTTACCGTGTCTTTGGCAGAAGGCAAACTGGCCGAGTAGGCAAAATTTCCTAACGCAGCTGAGGCTTGCGCTTTCTGAATCGAATCTTGGACTACCGGAACAACTGCCAATGATTGTTTTTTGGCTTGAACAGCCGCTTGTTCTTTTTTGGCTTTATCGTCTTTGATTTGTGCCTCTGTAGGTTGATTTTGATACATGATCCAAATCAATATTCCAAAGATGAGTACAAATCCAATAATCGAATTCAGGTCTAATTTTTTTTCTTCCATAACGATTGGCTCAAAGCCAGTTTTAAATTATTTTTTGCTGTGCACCGCTGCGGCCACAAAACTCACAAAAAGTGGGTGCGGGTTGGCAACAGTACTTTTGTATTCGGGATGGTATTGCACCCCAATAAAAAACGGATGATTTTCTATTTCAACAATTTCTACCAAACCCGTTTCTGGGTTGGTTCCTGAGGCTGTTAAGTTGAACTCATACCGGTGACGGTGACGCTCAGAAATTTCGGAAACCCCATATATTTTATGGGCCAATGTTCCGGCTTGTAATGTACAGTTCCAAGAACCCAAACGCATGGTTCCACCTTTGTCTGTGATGCTTTTTTGTTCTTCCATCAAATCGATAACCGGATGGGTTGTGGCTGGATTCATTTCGGTCGAATTGGCATCGGCATGACCCAACACCGTGCGTGCATATTCGATGACCGCCATTTGCATGCCCAAACAGATGCCAAAAAATGGCAATTTATTTTCACGAGCATACCGAACGGCTTCTATTTTTCCTTCGATGCCGCGTTCGCCAAATCCGGGGGCGACTAAAATTCCGTCTAGTCCGGTTAACTTTTCTGCACAATTGCTGGCGTCTAGATATTCGGAGTGAACCGAAACGACATTTACTTTGGTTTCATTGGCGGCACCGGCGTGAATAAAGGCTTCTAGGATGGATTTATACGAATCTTGCAATTCTACATATTTGCCAATAAGGCCAATATTTACGGTGTGTTTTGGGTTTTTTAAGCGGTGCAAAAAGAGGTTCCAATTTTTTAAATCGGGACTGGCTTTTTTGGGTAGATTTAATTTTTTCAAAGCCACTACATCCAAGCCTTCTTGCAGCATTAAATTAGGCACTTCGTATATGGTTGAAGCATCGATCGATTGGATTACGGCTTCGCGTTTTACATTGCAAAACAAGGCCAGTTTTTGGCGCAATTCATCCGATATTTCGTGTTCGGTTCTGCATACCAAGATATCGGCTTTGATTCCGCTTTCCATTAAAGTTTTTACCGAATGTTGGGTGGGTTTGGTTTTTAATTCCCCTGCTGCAGCCAAATAAGGCACGAGCGTCAAGTGCACCACGATCCCATTACTTTCTCCTAATTCCCATACCAACTGACGAACCGATTCGATGTAAGGCAAAGACTCAATATCTCCTACGGTTCCACCAATTTCGGTAATCACAATGTCAAATTCACCCGATTTACCCAACAACTGCATGCGTTCTTTGATCTCGTTGGTAATGTGCGGAACCACTTGAACGGTTTTACCTAAAAATTCTCCGCGACGTTCTTTCTCAATTACAGACAAATACACTCTTCCGGTTGTCACATTATTGGCTTGCGAAGTAGGCACATTGAGGAAACGCTCGTAGTGACCCAAATCCAAATCGGTTTCGGCACCGTCATCGGTTACATAGCATTCACCATGTTCGTAGGGATTTAAGGTTCCTGGATCAACGTTTATATACGGATCAAATTTTTGAATGGTTGTGCGGTAGCCGCGGGCTTGCAATAATTTTGCTAAGGAAGCTGCAATAATCCCCTTTCCTAAAGAAGAGGTCACACCGCCGGTAACAAAAATATACTTCGTTTGATTCATTGTGTTGTAGTTGTTGTGTTGTTGCGTTAAAAAAACGAAGCAAAATTAAGGAATTAAATTGGATAAAATAGCCATAAAAAAAGGCGAAATTCGAAATTTCACCTCCGGTATTTTTACCTCAAAAAATGCATTTATTTAGGTTTTGGATACTGCTTTTTGATGTTGTAGATAAGCTCTTCTAAGCCATTTAACCGCAACTCATACACCAGTTGCATTTGGGTACCCAAGGTTCCTTTAGGAAATCCTTTTTGCTGGTACCAAACCAAATAATATTCGGGCAATTCGATTAAATAACGGCCTTCGTATTTGCCAAACGGCATTTTGGTGTGTGCCAATTGAATGAGCTGTTTTTGATCGTCATTCATGGCAAGATTTTTTTAATGGAATGAGATTATTGGATTTGATTTTGTCCCCAATGAAACACGATAGACTTTTCAAGTTCCGGATGCAAACTCAAAAAAACAGGACAGGTATAGGCGGCGCGTTCCAAGAGCACTTGTTCTTTTTCGTTGGGCTGAAAAGGAGCATAGATTTGGATGTGGATGGCTCCAATTTTTCGGGGTTCAGATTGCATTACTTTGGTGACTTCTAGTGTTGTACCTTCTAAATCTATTGCCAAATCACGGGCTTTAATTCCCATAATGGTCATCATACAACTGCCCAACGCATTGGCCACCAAATCGGTAGGTGAAAAAGCAGCACCTTGACCTTGGTTGTCTTTTGGCGCATCAGACAAAATGGTCGCGCCCGATTGAATATGAACCGACTCCGTGCGCAATTGGCCTAAATAGGTGATTTTTGATGTCATTAATTGAGTTGTTTTACGGTTAAATCAGATTGAAATTCCATAATATACACACCCGAATTAGCATACCCAAAACTGTTGTTTTTTATGTAATTAAATTTACATTCTACTTGCTGTGTGGCGGTTGATGTAGTGCTTTCAAAACTGCCTT
This sequence comes from Flavobacterium sp., assembly GCA_026390995.1. Lineage (GTDB taxonomy): Bacteria > Bacteroidota > Bacteroidia > Flavobacteriales > Flavobacteriaceae > Flavobacterium. The sequence continues at coordinate 7,176 of JAPLEX010000069.1, read as the reverse complement.
CTTGGGACAATCGAAGTAAGGTATCAAAGGTTAAATCAAAGCCGCGCACGGCATATTGATTGGGAAATACTTTGTTGATTTGTTTGTAATGGTTACGAAAATATTGGGCCTCAACACTCAAGTTTTCGTGAGTCACCGATGGATAAATGAGGTGAAGATCGGTGAGTCGCTTCAACGGAATCTCTTCGTAATCGAGCGTTTCATTTGGTTCTAATACAGCCAAATTTATGGGATACGCAGGGAGTAAACTTGTTAATGTGGCTGTCACTGCCAACAATAAATTTGTTTTTTGGGTATCTACTACTACGTAATTGCGGGTGCTTTTACTGAGTAGCGATTTCAAATAAGCTACGTCTAAAGCTCCTGATTCTAAATACTTTGCAAACTTAACTGAAGGATATTGCTGGGAAATCCAGTTTTTAGTTGCCACTTTTTTGGGATCACTAATCACGATAATCGACCCGTTTTGCGCCATCATGTAATCTAAAACCGTTTGTTTTTGAATCGTTACCGAAGGCATGGTTTGGTAAACATTGTCATTCAATTTGTCGGTCTCTTTTGAAAGTGGCGACAAAACAGGGATTTGCATTGGCCGGAGTGCTACTCCTAATTTATCGACATAATGTTGATAAAACGGTCCAATTACTGCCGAAGCACCAGCAAAACTATTTGATTTAATCAAGGCCTCTAGTGCTGAACTCGATTTTGTTTCTTCAGAATCCAATACTTGTACTGCCACATTTATTCCTAAAGTTTTGGCCGAATCAATCGCTACCAAAGCACCGGCATAAAAATCTAAGGTGAGGTTTAGAAATACATCTTTTTTGAGGCGATTGGTTAATGGAGTTAAGGTGTCGGCTTGAATTTTGGCTGCATTAAAGGGCAATAACAAGACTAACTTTTTGTTGGTACTGGCTTTATTAATGACCAATTGTTGTACTGATTTAGTAGTAAGTTTTGGTGCAGATGCAGCTGATGTTGACGAATCAATTGATTTCACAACTGTTGCTTTTGGAATAATTAATTCGGTGCCTTCTTGCAAGCCCGCTTGTATGGAAGGATTTTGCAGTTCCAATTCGGCCAGCGTGATCCCGTATTTTTGGGCAATGCCAAATTTGGTTTCTTTGGCTTGCACCAAATGTTTTACAGAAGAAGCGGCTGAAGCTGGTTTTGCTGTATTTATTTTTACGGGCGCCTTAGCCGCTGATAAAATTAAGGTATCGCCAATTTTTAATTCAGGATGCTTCGGATTTAAGGCCACTAATTCTTCTACGCTCAATCCTACTTCTTTGGACAAACTGTACCAAGTTTCTTTGGGTTGCACGATTCGCATCGTTGGTGAAGGAAGCGTTTTGACCGGCGTTGCCTGTTTGACAGCCACAGATTTGGGCACCAACAACACATCGTTTTCTTTGATTCCGGTTTGTGAATCGGGATTTAATCGATAGATATCAAAGGGCGTAACGGCATATTTGAGTGCAATTTGCGTAATGGTTTCGCCTTTACTTACCGTGTGTTTGGTATAATTGGCCGCTTGTGCAGTTGAGAGTAAGGTCCATAACAAAAAAACCAGCAGGGCTTGGCACTGTTTAATCGAAATACAGGTACTGGTTTTCATAATGGTTAAAGTATTAATTGATTTTATTCCCATTCAATGGTGGCAGGCGGTTTAGAGCTAATGTCATACACCACGCGGTTTACGCCTTTCACTTTATTGATGATATCATTGGATACTTTCATCAAGAAATCATACGGTAAATGTACCCAATCGGCGGTCATTCCGTCGGTAGATTCTACCGCACGCAAGGCTACTACTTTTTCGTAGGTGCGTTCATCGCCCATTACCCCCACGCTATTCACTGGCAACAAAATAGCCCCAGCTTGCCATACTTTGTCGTACAAGCCCCAGGTCTTTAATCCGTCAATAAAAACCGCATCCACTTCTTGCAAGATACGGACTTTCTCGGGCGTGATATCACCCAAAATACGAATAGACAAACCAGGTCCTGGAAACGGATGACGGCCCAATAATTCGGGATCGATTCCCAAAGTTGCTCCTACTCTACGCACCTCATCTTTAAACAACATTCGCAAAGGTTCAACTATTTTCAGCTTCATAAAATCGGGCAAGCCGCCCACATTGTGGTGTGATTTTATGGTAGCCGATGGTCCATTTACCGAAACCGATTCAATCACGTCTGGGTAGATGGTGCCTTGGGCCAACCATTTCACATCGGTAAGTTGGTTGGATTCGTCGTCAAATACTTCGATAAATACGCGACCAATGATTTTACGTTTGGTTTCGGGATCGGATACGCCGGCCAATTCACTTAGGAAACGATCAGAAGCGTCTACTCCTTTTACGTTGAGGCCCATACCTTTGTATTGATCCAATACGCTTTGAAATTCATTTTTACGCAGCAAGCCGTTATTCACAAAAATGCAATACAACTTGTCGCCTATGGCTTTGTGCAACAACACGGCTGCTACGGTAGAATCAACTCCACCTGACAATCCCAAGACCACTTTGTCGCCTTGAATTTTGGTTTGCAATTCGGCTACTATTTCTTCTACGAATGCATTTGGAGTAAAGTTTTGTGGTACTTCGGCAATTTTGACCAAAAAGTTTTCGAGCAATTGTTTTCCGTCGGTAGAATGGTATACTTCTGGGTGAAATTGAATCGCATAGGTTGTTTCGCCATCGATGCGATAAGCAGCGTTTTCTACGTCGTGCGTGCTGGCCAATTTTACGCCATTTGTGGGTAAGGTTTTGATCGTATCGCTGTGGGACATCCACACCTGAGAATGGTCTGAAATGCCTTCAAAAAATAATTCGTTGGGCTTGATGAATTCCAAATTGGCTCGACCGTATTCGCGGGTATTAGATGGCGCAACTTCGCCACCACTAAAATGGGCTAGATATTGGGCGCCATAACAAACGGCCAGCAAGGGCATTTTGCCGCGTATTTGACTTAAATCGGGATGAGGCGCATCATCGGCGCGAACCGAAAATGGACTACCGGATAAAATCACTGCTTTGTAAGAGGATAAATCGGAAGGAAAACTGTGATAAGGAAAAATTTCGCAAAAGATGTTCAATTCGCGAACGCGTCGGGCAATCAGTTGGGTGTATTGCGATCCGAAATCTAAAATAAGTACGTTGTGTTGCATGTGCAAAAATAGAGTTTAAAATTGAAACCGAAAATTAGATTTTTGAAAAATATTTTGAATTTATCAACGAGCATGTATACGATTTATTCCCGCGTTTGCGTTTAGGTAATTGTGTATAACGCTGTTTATAACTCTACTTACACCGCTGGCAGTTTTTTATATTTTTATGCACTTTTGTACCATACTTAATTTACTCAACCTATGACCTTACTATCCACTATTTTACAGGCAAACACCCTAACCGACAGCTTAGCTGCTGCAGCAACTAGTCCGGCAACTACTGAGGTGAGCGTAACCGAAAACATCTCGTATTTGGAATTTGTATTAAAGGGAGGAATCATGATTTTTCCGATTATCTTCTTGTTGGTGTATTGTGTATATTTAGTTATAGAACGGTATTTATCCATCAAAAAAGCGGCCAAACAAGAAGTCAATTTGGTCAACGACATTAAAATTCAACTCAAGTCAGGAAAAATTGATAACGCGATTTTGTTGTGCAGCCGAGACAATTCGGCCTCAGCCAACATCTTAAAAAGCGGCATTTGCCTCATTGGTCGCCCGATTAATGAAATTGAATCGGTGATGGAAAAAACAGCCAACGTAGAAATTGCCCAAATGGAAAAAGGGCTTGGACATCTGGGATTGATCTCGGGAATTGCCCCTATTTTGGGGTTCATCGGAACCATTTCGGGGGTTATTAAAATATTTCATACCATTTCTACTACCGGAAATTTAAACATCCAAACCATCTCGGGCGGATTATACGAGAAAATGATTAGCAGTGGCGCCGGTTTGGTGGTGGGAGTTGTAGCGTATTCGGCGTATCATTTGTTCAACATGATGATTGACAGCTTCAGCTTGAAAGTGCAAAAACAGACCTTAGAAATTATCAACACCATTCAAGAACCGCAACATGGCCATTAAAAGAAACAAACGTTTTCACGCCGAAATCCCAACGTCATCGTTGAGCGACATCATGTTCTTTTTGTTTTTGTTTTTTTTGATTATTTCTACTTTGGCCAATCCCAACGTGATTAAATTGACGTTGCCCAAAGCCAAATCAAACGAAACGACCAACAAAGACCACGTGTCCATCTCGGTTACTGAAGCTGGCGTGTATTACATCAACAAAGAGGCGGTACCTTTTGATCAATTGGAAACCGTATTGCTCCAAAAAACAGCGGCAGCCCACGACAATGTAGTGGTACTTCGGGTGCCCGCCGACAACAAAGTGCAAGATTTGGTTGATTTAATGCAAATTGGCGTGAAACTCAAACTCAATTTTGTAATCGCCACCTCCAAATGATTCGACCCATTGTACTCGTTGCTTTGGGCGGAGCTCTGGGCAGTGTGCTGCGCTATTTGACGAGTGAATTCTTCAAAAAAATTACCTACAATGCCTTTCCAATAGGCACCTTTGTGGCCAATATTGCGGGCTGTTTACTTATCGGAATTTTGATTGGTTCCATAGACAAATCAGGCAGCGATAACGCCCCCTTAAAGTGGTTATTAGTCACTGGATTTTGTGGTGGATATACTACTTTTTCTACCTTTAGTTATGAAAACCTCCGTTTGTTTCAGCAAGGAAATTATGGCTTGGCCTTACTCTATATGGGGAGCAGTATCTTGCTTGGTCTCTTGGCGGTGGGCTTGGGACTTTTTTTGGTGAAGTAAATTGGTAAGAAGCTGTTAAATTCTTTACTTTTTACGAAAAAAATGTAACTTCGCGTCCGTATGAAAGCAGCCGATATTTTAGCCATTCAAACTCTTTTGGAATCCCCAAAAAAGATTGTGATTATTCCGCACCGCAACCCCGATGGAGATGCGATGGGTTCTACCTTGGCTTTGTTTCATTATCTAAAACTGTATCAACACGAGGCGGTTGTGATTTCACCCAACGAATTTCCCGATTTTTTAAGCTGGATGCCTGCGGCCAATGAAGTGCTAGTCTACGAAAAAAATAAAGCACACTGCAGCAAAATCATACAAGAAGCGGCACTGATTTTTACCTTAGATTTTAATGCGTTACACCGAACGGGAGAAATGGAACAGGTTTTAAAAACCGTTAAAGCCCCTTTTATCCTAATCGATCACCACGAAAAACCGGACAACTTCGCCGAGTTTACTTTTTCGGATACTTCTTATGGCTCTACTTGCGAGATGATTTATGACTTTATTGAAGTATTGGGCGACAAAGCCAAACTCAATACAAACATTGCGACTTGTATATACACCGGAATATTAACTGATTCGGGCTCGTTTCGATTCCCAAAAACTACCGGCAGAACCCACCGCATTGTAGGCGAATTGATCGATTTGGGTGTAGAAAACAGCAAAATTCCTGAGTTGTTGTTTGACAACAGCTCGTTTGATCGCTTGCAACTCATGGGGCGTGCGTTTCAAAACATGAAAGTATTTCCGGCTCAAAAAGCCACCTACACCTATTTGACCCAAGCCGACTTGGACGAATTTCATTACCAAAAAGGAGACACCGAAGGCATCGTAAATTATGGTTTATCGATACAAGGCATCCTGTTTACCGCTATTTTTATTGAACACCGCGACGAAAATTTGGTTAAAATTTCCTTCCGTTCGCAAGGCGATTTTAATGTGAATGAATTTGCCCGAGCGCACTTTAGCGGCGGAGGCCACATCAATGCTGCTGGAGGAAAATCGGAAGACAGCCTACCCAATACCCTTAAAAAATTTGAAGAGCTGCTTGCTCAATTCACCCAATCTTAATTGTATGAAATTTCACAAAGAACTTATCATCCTTGTTTTTGCTGGTCTTTTGCTTTCTTGTTGTTCTCAACAAAAAGCCCGAAACCCCATTTCGCACTCTTCTGGCTCTTTTTTGAAGGAATCCATTGACCGAAATAAAAAATTGGTCGCTGGCGAAGAGCGCAAAATTGATTCCCTCATCAAGCAGGATACGATCAACAAATACATTGCCTCCAGCAAGGGATTTTGGTATCGGTATGACGTAAAAAACAGCAACGATACCCTGCGACCAAAAAAAGGCGACATTGCTCATTTTACCTATGAAATTAAAGATTTAGACGGCAATATTATTTACTCTGAATTGGAGTTGCGCCCGCAAACCTATCGGGTAGATAAAGAGCAAAAAATGATCATTGGACTCCGAAATGGACTCAAATTGATGCACAAAAACGAAACGGTTACCTTCTTATTTCCTTCACACGTGGCCTACGGCTATCATGGCGACAACCGACGAATTTCACAAAATATTCCATTAATTTGCACGGTAAATCTTACCGATTTTGCACCCGAAACATTTCCTAGTAGTGAACAATAACATGAAAAAATTAGTCACGCTTATTCTTTTTAGCGCTCTTGCATTTACCGCATGTAAAAAAGCACATCCCGACTTGGCCGATGGCTTGTATGCCGAAATCGAAACCAACAAAGGAACTATACTATTGCAATTGGATCCCGAAAATGCCCCCGTTACGGTAGCCAACTTTGTAAGTTTGGCTGAAGGGAATCATCCTTTTGTGACCGATGAAAAACGAAAAGGCAAACCCTTCTATGACGGACTCACCTTTCACCGGGTAATCGAAGAATTTATGATACAGGGTGGCGATCCCAACGGCGATGGATCGGGCGATGCCGGTTATCAGTTTAAAGACGAAATCAGCCAGCTTCCGTTTGACAAAGGAGGAATTTTGGCCATGGCCAATTCAGGTCCGGCTACCAATAGCTCTCAATTTTTTATCACCCATACCGCAACTCCTTGGTTGCAAGGTAAACACACTATTTTTGGCCATGTGGTTGACAAAGGAATGGACGTAGTAAATGCGATTGCGCAAGACGATGCCATCACAAAAATCAGCATCATTCGCGTGGGAAGCGCAGCCGAAAAATTTGACGCACCCAAACTATTCTCTTCCTATTTTAGTGCCGAATTAGAAGAAAATAAAAAAGCAGCAGCACTCGAAGAAGAAAATAAGAAAATCTACGACGCCAAATACAAACTAGTTAAAG
>JAPLEX010000053.1 GCA_026390995.1 Flavobacterium sp. | reverse complement strand
TGGTCTATTTATTTTTGTAGCCTATTAAAAAACATTACGTTCAAAACCGTAATAACTGTTTTCTCTGTTTCTGTATCCTATGGAATACTAATTGAGTTCCTTCAAGGTGCATATACTACAACCAGGAAAGCCGATATTATGGATGTTTTAGCCAATGCAACAGGAGCGGGAATAGCCATAGTAGCCATTTTGATGACTAGAAAATTACTAAATAAACGAATTTGAAATTAAATCCTTAATATTTAATCCCACATCAGTGGGATTTTGTTATTTTTATGCCATGAATATTAAACAGTACTTAGATTCGACCTATTTAAAAACCGCCAGTCAGGCTGGATTATCGGAAAGTGATACTATTTTGGAGGCTAAAAAATACATTCAAGAAGCCATAGACGAAGAATTTAAACTCATCATGATTCGTCCAGAATGGGTGCCCTTGGCCAAACAACTGATTTCTCAAGCCAATTCAAAAGTTACTATTGGCACGGTCATAGATTTTCCGTTGGGTCAATCTACACTAGAAATCAAATTAGCCGAAGCCCAACTCGCCATAGAAAACGGGGCCGATGATTTGGATTTTGTTTGCAATTACGAAGCCTTCAAGGCGGGTAATCTAGATTTAGTAAAAAAAGAGATTTTAGCGGGCACCCAATTGGGCTTGACACACCATAAAATCGTGAAGTGGATTATTGAAGTAGCTGCTTTAACGCCTCATCAACTCATACAACTTACGGTCTTAATAAAAAATGTGGTTATCGCCAATTTCAAAGAAGATTGCTATGCCCAAGTATTTGTAAAATCATCCACAGGATTTTACCCCACCTTACACAACCAGCCCAATGGCGCAACTAAAGAATCTATAATTTTGATGTTAGAAAATGCATTTCCTTTGCCTATAAAAGCGGCAGGTGGAGTGCGAAATTATGATGATGCAGCCGCAATGATTCGTTTGGGTGTAAAGCGAATAGGTACCTCGGTAGCCAAGCAAATTTCTCACGGAGAGGCACATAATTCTGCCTATTAAGTCCTTATAACTACTAGTTTATGAAAACAAAAGCACTACTGATCGCCTTTTTTACATGCTCTCTAGCTCAGGCCCAATTACTTCGACAAAATAGTCAGTTGACACCACTTCCGGTATCCTGCTTTGCAGTTGAGGAGCCCAAGCAAGAGCAATGTTTTGCCGATTTTGTGCAAGATTTTATTTATGCGCATTTGGAATTGCCGGCCGAAGCAAAAGACACGAATTTCAAAGGATCAATAACTGTTTTGTTTGAAGTAAATTCAACCGGGAACTTTGCGGTATTGTATATAGATAGCCCCAGCGAAGCATTAGAAAGGGCCACTCGATCAGTATTTGCTCAATTCCCACAAGTGAGTCCTGCCAGTTACAATGGGCGCCCCACCTTTGCTAAGTATACTTTGCAACTCGCTATCCCTTTAAAAAGCAGTGCCGATTTGGCTGCCGAAGCACAAAAAATAGCAGCTGCGGCTGCCCACAATTATTATCAAAATCGCAACCTCGAATTACAAGAATACGAAAAGGTTACCTATGCCAAGTACAGTAATCCAGAATATAAGAGCAAGTTATCCATCCCATTTTCTCATGCATTTTATTCCCATTTTGATGCGGCCCTTAATCAAGTAGGCGCCAATAATCATACGGCAATAAAGCCCTACACGTATAGCGCGGTAGCGCCCTATTTTAGTATCGAAAATGAAAACAAACAGCTATTGATTACCAAAAAAGGCTGGTGGGGCCGCAAGTTGTTTAACGAGAATTTGGCTGCCATTCAAGGAGAAAATTATTGGTTTAGTGTCAATCCAATTGTTGATTTTCAGTTGGGGAAAAGCGCAGCAAAGCTGAGCAATTCAACGTTCATCAATACACGGGGGATTCAGGTACAAGGCGGATTGGGCAGACAGCTCAATTTTAGCACCACGATTTTTGAAAGCCAAGGTCGTTTTGCCGATTACTTTAATCGTTATGCCGAATCCATCGCGCCCGCCGGGGGTGATCCTGCTGTGATTCCGGGTATTGGCATTGCCAAACGATTTAAAACATCTGCCTACGACATGCCCTTGGCCGAAGCCACGATTACATATTCACCCGCCGATTTTTTTACCCTGCAAAGCGGTTATGGCCGAAATTTTGTAGGGGACGGCTACCGATCACTCATTACCACCGACGGAGTGAGTCCGTATCCCTATTTTAAATTGAATACTAAATTCTGGAAGATTCAGTACACCAACACCTATATGTTCTTGAAGGATGTTCGCCCAGAGGTCACCTTAGAACGCACCTACGCCACCAAATACTTGGCCAATCATTACCTGAGCTGGAATGCATCCAAACGCTTGAATATCGGGTTTTTTGAATCGGTGATTTGGGCCAACACCAACGGTCGTGGATTTGACATGAGTTTCTTTAACCCCATAATTTTTTATCGTTCTGTAGAATTTGCTTCCTCTGCCAGAACAGGAAATGCCTTGTTGGGGCTTACGGGAAAATACAAATGGAACAACCAATTCAATTTTTACGGCCAATTTTTGTTGGATGAATTTTCGTTGCAAGACATTAAAGCAGGTGAAAATAGTTGGAAAAATAAGTACGGGTACCAAGTTGGGGTAAAGTATTTTAATGCGTTCAATATTGAACATTTGCTTTTGCAAGCCGAGTACAATCACGTGCGTCCCTATGTCTATTCCCACAGCGATCCCTTGACCAATTATGGCCACACCAACCAGAGTTTAGGTCACCAATGGGGAGGGAATTTCAAGGAATGTATCTTTATTGCGCGCTATTATAAGAATCGGTTTTTTGCCGACGGAAAACTCACCTACGGGCTGCGCGGCTTGGATTTTAACACTGCAGACAATACCCTAAATTACGGCAGCAACATATACCGCGATTATGACGAACAACGAGCGGCCAATACCGGAGTGGTGATTGGGCAAGGAAACAAAACCACCATAATTATTGCCGATTTTCAAGCTGGTTATTTAATTAATCCGGCTACAAACCTCAAATTATTTGGCAGTTTCATCTACCGAAACTTCAACCCCCTGGTTGATACACCTTTGCATTTTAAAGAATCAACCACATGGATTAGCTTAGGCCTACGCGCTGATATTTTTAATTGGTATTTTGATTATTAGTCAAAAATAAATCAATAAAAATAAAAAAATATGCCCGCAAATTCCGGTTGGTAATTCCTATATTTGCGGCACTTTTAGACACGGCATGATTCCCAAAACAAACGCTATTTCCCTTTCGCAATTGGTAATTGATTTTAAAGAAATTACCAAGGCAGGTTTGGCAATTAGTGTTGTTTTTTCGTCTGTAGCGGGCTATCTTTTGGGCGTCTCTGGCTACCAAGATTTATCGGTGGGTACTTTGCTCATGTTGGCCATTGGTGGCTATTGCATGGTGGGTGCTTCGAATGCCTACAACCAAGTAATCGAAAAAGATTTGGATGCCTTGATGGATCGCACCAAGAACAGGCCAGTTGCTTCGGGACGAATGGCGCCCAATCACGCCTTGTTTGTGGCCAGCTTACTCACGCTCATCGGGCTTATTTTACTCTATTTGATCAATCCCAAAACAGCCATGTTTGGGGCAATTTCAATATTTTTATACACCAGCGTTTATACGCCTCTGAAAACAGTTACTTCGTTGGCCGTTTTTGTAGGCGCTTTTCCAGGTGCCATTCCCTTTATGTTGGGTTGGGTTGCGGCTACAGGCAATTTTGGTATCGAAGCCGGCACCTTATTTTTAATTCAGTTTTTTTGGCAATTTCCTCACTTTTGGGCCATTGGCTGGTTTTTGTTTGAAGACTATGAAAAAGCAGGATTTTACATGTTGCCTTCCGGAAAAAAAGATACCTCTACCGCCCTGCAAACCATCTTGTATACCTGTTGGCTCATCATTGCCTCGTTATTGCCTGTTTTGGGATTAACTGGACAACTTTTTATAACGCCAATTACCGCAGTAGTTGTATTTTTGCTCGGACTATGGATGTTGTATTTTGCGATTCAATTGTATAAAAAAAGAACAGCTAAATCGGCTAGAACCTTAATGTTGGTGAGCGTTTCGTATATAACCCTTTTGCAATTACTCTATATTGCCGATAAATTTTTAAGATAATGAAACAAGAAAAAATGACTTGGGAAGAGCACAAAGCACGCAAAGAGCGTTCGTATAAACTGTTGCTCTTATTTGCAATGCTCAGTATGACCATGATGTTTGCCGGATTGACCAGTGCATTTGTGGTGAGTAAATCACGACCGGATTGGCTTAAAGATTTTCAGTTACCGTCTGCTTTTTATGTAAGTACGATACTAATTTTATTGGGTAGTCTCACGTTTCATATGGCCAAAAAATACATTCAAAAAGACCAACGAGCAGCTACATCAAAAATGTTGTGGGCTACCTTGGGTTTAGGAATCTTATTTTTTGTTTTTCAATTTGTAGGGTTTCAGCAAATCATCGCGCAAGGTTATTATTTCACCGGAAGCACCAGTTCAATTACAACAACTTTTTTGTACGTAGTTACGGCAACCCATTTGCTGCATCTCTTGGGTGGATTGCTTTCGCTTTTAGTTATAATTTATAATCATTTTAAACAAAAATACAATTCATCTCAAACCCTTGGAATTGAGCTAGGTGCAATGTATTGGCACTTTCTTGACTTATTGTGGGTTTATTTGTTTTTATTTTTAAATTTCTTTAAATAAGAAAAAAACGTAAATTTGGGAACTTTTTAACGAATTACTTTTTATGGGAGCGACAGTTACAACTGCAAACACGGAAGAAAAAGCTTGGGGCGGCGGAAACGAGCCATTAGGAGCAAGTTATGGCAAATTAATGATGTGGTTTTTTATTGTGTCAGATGCCTTGACCTTTTCTGGATTCTTGGCTGCATACGGTTTTTCACGATTTAAATTTATAGAAACCTGGCCTTTACCAGACGAAGTGTTCACGCACTTTCCGTTTATGCACGGGGTTTCTGCGCCGATGTATTATGTAGCATTAATGACCTTTATTTTGATTTTCTCTTCGGTTACTATGGTTTTGGCAGTAGATGCCGGACATCATATGGATAAAAAGAAAGTTACGTTCTATATGTTTCTTACCATTATTGGGGGTTTAATATTCGTAGGTTCTCAGGCTTGGGAGTGGAAAAATTTTATTAAAGGCGAGTACGGAGCGATCGAAACCAAAGGCGGAAGTTTATTGCAATTTGTAGACCACACTGGTAAACACATTAAATTAGAAGATTTTGCAGTGCATTTGCCAGAAGAACGCGAACAACTGAAACGCAGCAATGGCAAGTGGTTTATGGATGAACCAACCTTGACCACCTATTCTGTGGCCGAAGTACAAGCCGGCTTTAAAGCTCATCCTGAAGTACTGGTGCGCATCGAAACAATCTACAAAGACGATGCTGAAGCAAAAAAAGACCTTACAATTGACCACAAGTTAAGCAAACACAAACACAAAACGATCTTAACTAGAGCTGCTTCTGAGCAACGATTAACCAATGCGGCCTTGGTGGTTGAGGGAGCCAACTTAACTAGAAACGAATACGGAAGTAAATTATTTGCCGATTTCTTTTTCTTCATTACCGGGTTCCACGGATTCCACGTTTTTTCGGGGGTGATCATTAATATCATTATTTTCTTCAATGTGTTGTTAGGCACCTACGAAAAACGTAAAACCTATGAAATGGTTGAAAAAGTAGGATTGTATTGGCACTTTGTAGATTTAGTTTGGGTATTTGTATTTACATTCTTCTATTTAGTTTAATTTTTTGATTTGATTATTATGTCACACGAACACGTATCTAATACCAAACGAATTTGGCTTGTATTTGGACTTTTATCGGTAGTCACTACGGTAGAAGTTTTCTTAGGAATTGTAAAGCCTGAAGCCTTACACATGAATAACTTTTTAAGCATGAACATCTTAAACTGGATATTCATCATCCTCACTATTTTTAAAGCGTATTATATTGTATGGGCATTTATGCACATGGAAGGCGAAAAAAGCGGTTTGCGTTGGGCAGTAGTTGCTCCTGTAATCTTCTTGGTTTCATACCTCTTATTTATATTATTAATAGAGGCCGATTATGTTTTCGAAATATTTAAAAACGCAACCATTAAATGGAATTTTTAATCCCATAAATTAACAAGAAAAAGGTGCGCTTTTGGCGTGCCTTTTTTTATTTTTGTATCTCACTTCTCCTGTCTGATGAAAAAAAACGCAGTCCTTATAACTTTATTTATTCTGCCTATAGTTGCCTACCTGTTCTTTGCAACAGGAGTCAATAAATTTATGTTTTTACCCACAGTTACGCCCTCAGTTCCCGATGTTGCACAATGGCATTCCTTAGACGGGAAAGCAGTTACCTTAAACAATAAAATTACTATTCTAGGATTTGCCGGAGAAAAGGTATTGCAACGCAAAGGCAATTACTTTAACCTGAACCAAAAAATTTACCTCAAGAATAAAGATTTCACTGATTTTCAATTTGTGATCCTTGCGCCCACAGGAACAGAAAAAAATATACAAGTTTTGTTCAAAGGCTTGCAAAGTTTATCGGATGCATCCAAATGGTTGTTTGTGTTTGCTCCCAAAGCTGAAATTGAAGCTTATTTTGCACAACTCAAACTGAAAGGAAAATTAGAATCAGATTGCGGCAGTAATTACGTTTATATTATTGATAAAAAGAGAAATTTGCGCGGCCGAAAAGATCAAAAAGAGTACAAAGAGGGGTACAATGCTTTTTCGCCATCAGATGTGTATAACGAAATGATCGATGACGTAAAAGTAATTTTGGCTGAGTATCGTTTGGCATTGAAACGAAACAACGCCAATCGTTAACACTAACTCCCACCCTTCATTATGGCTTCAAAATCATCGTACATTGGAATTTCATTTATTGTTTTGGTTGTAGGCATCTTTGCGGTCAAAGAAATTGGAAATCGAATCTCTACTGGCACTACTGTAAAAGGAGCCAGTTTAGATAGGATAAGCACGGGTAAAGTGAGCAAAGAGCTCGTTAAAATTGGACCAGCCCCCAGCTTTTCGCTTACCGATCAACACGGCACAACAATCACAACCGCCGATTACAAAGGCAAAGTGTATGTAGTCGAGTTTTTCTTTTCGACTTGTCCGTCCATTTGCCCCATTATGAATCGAAACATGCTAGATATTCAAAATAAATTTTTTGGGAATCCCAACTTTGGCATCGCCTCAATCACCATCAACCCCGAGAATGACACGCCTGCAGTTTTACTCGAGCATGCCAAGTTGTTGGGTGTAAAATCATCGAATTGGCATTTTCTTACTGGCGATAAATCGTATATATTTGATTTATCCAATAAAGGATTTAATATATACGCCGGACAAAATCCTAAAATTCAAGGCGGATTTGAGCATTCGGGATTATTTGCATTAATCGATAAAAAAGGCTTTATTCGTTGCCGAAAAGACCAATACGGCAACCCCATTTTATATTACGACGGCCTTTCTAAAGAAGGCGTGAGAGACATTCAAAAAGATATTGAACTATTAGTACAAGAGTAAGCATGGAAACTAAAACAATTGAACAAAAATCAAAAACATTAATCATACTTGTATCCATTTTGATACCGGTTGTAGTAGCCGTTTTATTTAATGTCAAATTAAGTGATTTAGGCTATGCTGTAGAACCGATGCATTTTTTGCCGCCCATTTATGCGGGCATTAATGCGCTCACGGCTGTAGTGTTGGTCGCTGCAGTACAGGCAATTAAAAAAGGAAATCGAGTAGTACACGAACGATTAATGACTTCGGCCATTGTGTTGTCGGTATTGTTTTTGGTGATGTATGTAATATACCACATGACCACCGAATCAACCAAATATGGCGGTGAAGGAGTACTTCGTATGGTGTATTTTGGTTTTTTGATTTCTCACATTATCCTTTCAATTGCCATTATTCCACTAGTACTTATTTCCTATGTGCGTGCTTTATCTGCCCGATTTGATCAACATAAGAAAATCGCCAAAATCACTTTCCCAATTTGGTTGTATGTAGCCGTTACAGGCGTGATCGTGTATTGGATGATTGCTCCCTATTATGTGTCTTAGTCGTAGTGTAAAGCTAGGGATTTTTGCAGCAGTTCTTTTATTTGCTCAGGACGGCTTAGCCCAATGCGCCATGTGCAGAGCAGCTATTGAAACAGAAGGCGACAGCACCAAAGCTGAAGCGCTAAACGACGGCATTGTCTATCTGATGATTATGCCCTATTTATTGGTAGGTCTAATAGGCTTCATTATTTACCGCATGCGCAAAAACAGACAAGTCTAAGGTTATTTTATTCCGTCTATCGATACTTTTACGTCGCCTGTAATTTTCACAAAAGCCAATAAGGCTTGGTTAGTGAGTTGAATTTTCTCAAAGTTAAGTCCGTTGAGGTTCCCGTTTATAAAAACGCCCGGCATGGGGCTAAAGTTTTTCATGTATTTTACCAAATTTTGTTTGCCTTCTTCTAGGTTTCCTTGTATCGAATAACGACAACTCTCTTGCATTTTTTTCAAGATATAGCCTTGTGCGAGCCAGCTGGCGGTTTTCATTAGGCGACTTTTGGTGTCAATCACGTAATCCAATTCGGCGAAGAAAATTTCTTTGCTTTCCGGATTGTATGTGGGTACACCCGACAAATAGATGGTGCCATTCACGCTGCCCAATAAATCTAAGGCAATAATGAGTTTTCCTTCTTTGTGCCAAAGGGCCACATTTTGCACCGTTACTTTCTTTTTCCCGTCGCCAAATTCCTGCCCTTTAAAGTTAGCGGTCATCAGGCGCGAGGCGTTGTCATAAGTTGATACCGCCACTACATTGGCTGCAACTGTATTTGGGATTTTGGCTGTGGTTTTGAGCGCTATTTTGTTTTTGTCAAATTTTGAAAGCGGCTGTTGTCCAATGCGCGTTTCCATGACACACTTTAATCCCAAATCAAAACAAATGTTCTCTTTTTGCAGTTGGGCATCAGTGGCATACAATTCCTGAGGCGTAATGTTAAGCCAAGTTTGGTAGGTTTTATTCATCTCAAATGGGGTAGTAATTTTCTCAAGAGCCGCCAATACATTGGGTTTAAAATCAACTGCGTTTGCGATTGCATTGTCGATGGTTTTTTCGATTTTGGCCTTAAACAATTTTACAGCAGGGTTTATTAAGTAGGTAATGGGAACCGCTTTTCCAAATACAGATACCGAAGGACTTTCGTTCCAGTCTAGCGAGCGGAATTCGGTTTTGGTGTTGAGTTTCCAATTGGCCATGTGTACATCACTCACTAAAGTAATCACCCCATTAAAATTAAATTCGCGGGTATCGTACAAATCAATTCCTAGTTTTGAGGTGCCAATGCGGTATTTAATTTGGGCTTTCAAGGGCAAAATCGTTTTGATATTGCCGGCCTCATTTTGAATTTGAATGGGCGCTTGTTTCCAGATTTTCACTTCGAGGTTGTCGTCGGTGATGTTGTTGTCGTCGTATATTAAACCCGTCAGCGATTTGTTAATTTGGTTTTCTACATCTTGCAATTTAATGCTGATGGGCATGTTGATATAGGAAGGCGCTGCGTCATATAGTAAAGGCGCTGCATTGTCAGCGGTGGGTTTAAGTGCTTCTATTTTTGAAGTGGATCCGCAATTAGACAAAGTAAAGGCAAAGGATGTGGCGGCTAAGCCCAAAAAAAGTGATTTCATATCATGGGAATTTGCCCGCAAAAATACAGTAAATTAGATATACTACAGTGCCAAATATTTGGTAAAACTTCAGGTGAATTCATCCAAAAAATTAACAAACATTTAAAAAAAAATGCAATTTCTATGATACCTTTGCAGCACTTTAAAAAGAAGTGTAGGGTATGATAAAAAAACGATTTTTACTGCTGTGTTTGTTGGTTTGGGCAACTACAATGGTGTCGGCTCAGCAAAAAAAATGGACACTTGAGGAGTGTGTAAATTATGCCTGGTCGCATAACATTAGTGTAAAACAATCAGAGCTTGATGTACAAGCGGCAGAGGTAGAGAAATTTGCAGGATTTGGCGCTTTTTTACCTTCGGCCAGCGCCAACACTTCACACAGTTGGAATGTCGGGTTAAATCAAAATATCACGACCAACCTCTTAGAAAATCAAACCACGCAGTTTACCTCATTAGGTGCCAATGTGGGAATAGACATCTACAAAGGACTTCAAAATCAACAGCGTTTTCGCAAGGCCAAGCTTTCGGTCATAGCAACGCAATACCAATTAGAAAAAATGAAAGACGACATTGGCTTAAATGTAGCCAATGCTTTTTTACAAATCGTTTTCAATAAAGAAAGCCTAAAAGTACAATTGGATCAGTTGGCGATAAGCGAAAAACAACTTTTGCGCACCCAACAATTAGTGGATGCCGGAGCATTGCCACGCGGCGATGTATTAGATAGCAAAGCCACTGTCGCCGCTGACAAACAAAAAGTAGTTGTTGCTGAAAATACGCTACTGATCTCCAAATTGAGTTTGGCCCAATTGCTACAACTGGATGACTTTCAAAATTTTGATATTGCCGAGGCCGATTATGAGGCCAAGCAAAGTGAAGTCATGTTTCAGACGCCTGCTGCCATTATAGCCAAAGCCAAAGAAAACCGCATCGAATTAAAAATTTCCAAAACCAATGTGGCAATAGCCGAAAAAGAGGTAACGATTGCAAAAGGCGCCTATCAGCCAACCATTCAAGGCTATTACGGTTTTAATTCTAGGATATCCTATGCCGATATTCCATTGTTTGACAACACCGGAAATCTAATTGGCACACGGGGTCCGCTTCCTTTTATGGATCAGTTTAACAACAACAAAGGACACCAATTTGGTATTCAGCTCAACGTTCCCATCTTTAGTGGATTTGCCGTAAAGTACAACGTGATGCGCAGTAAAGTTGCTTTAGAACGATCTAAAATAGCATATTCCCAAAGTGAATTAGATTTGGAACGTTCTATTTATACCGCTTACACCGATGCGCAAGGCGCCTACAACTCCTATGAGTCAGCTCTTTCTGCCTTGGATGCCCGTCGCAGTGCTTTTGAATATGCCCAAGAACGCTTCAATGTGGGATTGATGAATACCTTTGAATACAACCAAGCCCAAACCTTATTTGTCAATGCGCAATCAGAAGTGGTGCGCACCAAATTTGATTACATTTTTAGAACCAAAGTTGTGGAATTTTATTTTGGAATTCCCATCATTTTAAAACAATAACTCATGTCAAAAAAAACTACTTATATCCTTGTTGGCGTTGCAGTACTTGTAATCGTTGCACTTGTTTCCCTGTCCAAAATGGGCCTATTGGGCTCCAAAGAATTGATAGCTGAAGTTGAGGTAGCCAAAGCCAATGAAATCACCATTATCGAAACGGTATCGGCAACTGGTAAAATTCAACCAGAAATAGAAGTTAAAATATCCTCGGAAGTGTCTGGCGAAATTATTGCACTGCCCATCAAAGAAGGACAAGTGGTGAAAAAAGGGGATTTGTTGGTGAAAATTAATCCCGACTTATACACTTCTGGCTACAACCGAACGGTGGCTGGTTTGTCGCAAACCAAGGCAGGGCTCAGCCAAGCTGATGCTTCCTTCAATGAGGCTAAAGCCAGTTACGATCGAAACAAAACCTTGTTTGATAAAGGCATCATCTCAAAATCAGAATGGGACAAAGCCGTGTCGGCCTACGAATCGGCAAAAGCCAATAAACAATCGGCCTATTACAATGTGAGAAGCGCTTCGGCGACCGTAAGCGAAGCCAAAGACAACTTGGGCCGAACTACAATTTATGCACCAGCAGACGGCACTATTTCGATGTTGAATGTAGAATTGGGCGAACGCGTATTAGGAACTCAACAAATGGCCGGAACCGAGTTGTTGCGGGTAGCCAACTTAAACAACATGGAAGTAGAAGTGGACGTCAATGAAAATGACATTGTAAAAATCAATGTGGGAGATTCAGCCAAAGTAGAGGTAGATGCCTACATGAAAAAACAATTTAAAGGCCTTGTAACCAGCATATCCAATTCGGCCAGTACCACCTTGACCGCCGATCAGGTAACCAATTTTAAAGTAAAAGTGCGCATTCTTAAAGAGTCTTACCAAGATTTGGTAGTGGGAAAACCGGCCAGTTATTCTCCGTTTCGCCCCGGAATGACCGCAACTGTTGACATTATAACCAAACGCAAAGAAAAAGTAATTGGCGTGCCCATTAGCGCGGTAGTAATCAAAACTGACACTACACCCGTTAAAAAAATTGTTGTAGAAGACGAGGCAGCAGACCAGACCATCAAATCGAAAAGCGATAAAAAAATGGAATGTGTGTTTGTAAAAAAAGGATCAAAAGCCGTGATCAAAGTAATTAAAACAGGCATACAAGACGACACGAATATCGAAGTAATTCAAGGATTGGCCAAAGGCGATGAAATTATTGTTGGCCCCTACACCACTGTTTCTAAAGACTTGAATTCGGGCGATAAAATTTCGGTAGCCAAAACCCCTGTGGACAAAAAATAATGGCCCTCATTCTGCATATTGAAACGGCTACCAAGCAGTGTTCTGTAGCACTTTCGGACAAAGGAGATCTCCTGTTTAGCCAAGAAATTGCCCTCGAAGGATACAGCCACGCCGAAAAATTGCATGTATTTATCCAGGAAGTGATGCAACAAGCAAAGCTTTCGTTTTCACAACTCGATGCTATTGCAGTGAGTAAAGGACCGGGTTCTTACACGGGTTTGCGCATTGGCAACTCGGCTGCCAAAGGCTTGTGTTTTGCCTTAGATATTCCCTTAATTGCCCTCGATACCCTAGCTATTTTAGCAGCACAGGCTCAACCCTTAGTTCCAGTAGGCCTAGTGGTGCCCATGTTGGACGCCCGCCGCATGGAAGTGTACAGCGCGATGTATACTGCGCAAGGCAACTGTGTTCGAAAGGTGCAAGCTGAAATTCTTGACGAGCAATCGTATACTGATTTTCAAGAGCCACTTTATTTTGTGGGCGACTGCCAAGACAAAATGAAAACCGTGTTACAACAACCCAATTTTAATTTTATGGCGGAGGTTGTTTATCCTTCGGCCAAAGACATGTTGGCAATGAGCTATGTCAAATTTTTGGAAAAAGATTTTGAAGATGTGGCCTATTACGAGCCATTTTACCTGAAGGATTTTGTGGGTACCACACCCAAAAAACAGCTATAAACTGTTTAGAAAAACCAGCAACTTTATACGATCTGCTTGGAGTTTAAAATCGATAGTTTCTTTTTTGAAATACAAATCAATGGCCTCTTTCTGGCTTGGAAATAATCCCAATAGTTGTTTTTTTGAAGTGGGAAATTCAAATACACCAGCGTTTTCTTTTTTCAGAAAATAACGTGCTTCGCCTTTGGCATATTTTGCCGGGCGCGCCGATTCTAAGGTGGTTTTTGCCTCTTTTCCTTCGTAAAAAGTAATGTTGTCTTGCGTATACAGGGTGTACTTTCCTTCGGTGTACGATTCCTTTAAATACCCCGTGTGGTTTTTGCCGTTGCGGGTGGTATAGGTACACAATACAAATTTACTTCCCGCATCAGGAAATTCGATAGGGCTAAAATCGGCTAGTTTGTCTAAGATCAAGGTGTCGCCTTTGGGGCTAATGAACTCAAATTCGTCGGCAAATACGTTAAAACGCATCAAGGCTTTTTGTTTGACGCGCTCAATTTTTGCCCATTGAAATGCTGTATTTATATACGGTTGCCCTTCAGGCTTATTGGCTAATTTGATTGGGTTATGAAATATTTTACCCGCAGTACTCGGGTCCAACACTTCGTATTTCATGTTAAAGCCATTGAATTGCGCCTGGGTGAAAAGGCTACACAAACAAACAAAAACGAATATACTGTGTTTCATGTTAGGAAGAAATTGTCTTGCTTTCGGTGAGTGTGTAGGGCTGTGTTCTAATGTTGTGCTCGGCAAAGGTCAACAAGCACGATTCCAATATTTGAGATGTTGTGGTCGCATAGTCAGGCGTTTTAACCCAAGCCCGTAGCGCTATTTTGATTCCAGTTTCGGTGAGCTCTTTTACTACAACAGCAGGAGCAGGGTCTTTGAGCACCATCGGATTTTGATTGAGTACTTCCAACAAAAGGGCTTTTGCAGTAGGAAGTGCCGTGTCATAGGACAAGGTGAACAACAGGTCGGTACGGCGGGTAGCCTTGCGCGAAAAATTGATGATGGTGTTGTTGGACAAAGATCCGTTGGGAATAAATATGATTTGATTGTTGTCGGTTTGCAATTGGGTCACAAAAATTTGAATATCAATCACGGTGCCTTCCACGCCCTGGGCTAATACGGTATCGCCCAATTTGAATGGTTTGAATAAGATTATCAATATTCCTCCGGCAAAATTAGAAAGTGAACCTTGAAGCGAAAGCCCTACAGCCAAACCGGCGGCGCCCAAAATAGCTACAAAGGATGACGATTCAATGCCTAATTTGGAGATTACCGCAATAATTAAAACTATTCGCAGACCCCAGAAAATTACATTGCATAAAAATTCCACCAGCGTGGGTTCAACCTCCCGTTTGAGTAATAATTTTCGCGATACCTTGTTGATAAATCGAATGGCATAACCTCCCACAAAAAAGAGCAACAAGGCCGCAATCAATTTGGGTGAATAATCCAGTAATAAATTCAATAAGGACAACAAGTAATCATGTAAAGATGTGATGTTGATGGTGTCTTTCATAAGGTAGATGGAATAAAATGTTGTGTGCCAAAATTACTAAATAAACCCAACAGAGCTAGGCTTCTTGCAGTCTTTTTACAAAGGCCTCAAAATCCGTATAAGGCAACTCACACTGCTGGTTTTGGCAGAGGTAAAACTGTGTTTGCTCCGCCTGAAATCGGTCCTTCAAAAAGGGTAAGTTTGACGGTACTTCGGTAGCAGCTAGGCATACATTGGGCAAATATAGAGGGTGTAATTTTTGAGCAAATTCAAGCGCATTTGGGCCACAAATGG
>JAPLEX010000063.1 GCA_026390995.1 Flavobacterium sp. | reverse complement strand
GATTCCCACAAATCATCGGCGTCCAAAAAGGCAATGTAGGGCGCTTTGGCTTCTTTAATGCCTAAGTTTCTTGCGGCTGATACACCTTGGTTGTTTTGGCTAATGAGTTTAATGCGTTCGTCGGTAAATTGATTGAGTAGGGCAGGGCTGCTATCGGTAGATCCGTCGTCAATGAGCAACAATTCAAAGTCGGTAAAGCTTTGATTCAACACGCTGTTAATTGTGTGAACCAAAAACTGTTCTTTGTTGTATACCGGAATGATTACAGAAAAAAAAGCCATGCAGTAGTTTAAGGCCCAAATATAAACGTTTAGTCGTTTCACTTTGCCCAATTATGTTATTTTTGTATCCCATGAAAGCCAATCAACCTTTGCATATCGTTTGTTTTCAAAATCCTTATCCGCCCGTGTACGGGGGCGTTATTGATGTGTATTACAAAGTAAAAGCCCTGCATACACTGGGAATAAACGTTCATTTCCATTGTTTTATAGACGAAAAAAAACCAGATCTTACCGCCTTACATTCCATTTGTGAAGCTGTATATGTTTATCCCAGAAAGTTTAAGTTTTTCAAGCTATTTTCCCGCTATCCTTTTTCGGTGGTAACTCGATACAGCAAGCAATTGTATAAAAATTTAGAGGCGATTGACGCCCCAATTTTGTGCGAAGGGCTACAGTCAAGTTTTGTATTGCAGCAACACGCCTTCCCCAATCGAAAAAAAATGCTGCGCTTGCACAATATCGAGTCCAATTATTACAGCGGTTTGGCACAAAGTGAAACCCGGTTTTTTAAAAAAATCTTATTCCAACGAGAAGCCAAAAAGTATGACGACTACCAAGCCGTTTTGGCAAAATTTGATCGGGTGTTTACCTTGTCACATTTCGAACAGGCCTATGTGCAAGAGCAGTTTGGCAATGGGGAATATGTCCCGGTTTTTCATGGCAATTCCCGTTTTTCAAAACTTACCGATTTTGGTGATTTTGCTTTTTATCACGGTGATTTGCGCATGTCTGATAACCGCAAGGCCGTTGCTTTTTTGGTTGATGTCTTTGCCCAAATTCCCAATTATCATTTGGTTATTGCATCTAGCAAAGCCGCGGGCTATGTAAATAAACTAATTAAAGGTATACCATCAATAACCTACGTTCAGCAATCGGGAACCAAACTCAAAACCATCAATTCGTTGTTTAAAAGCAGACATTGTGTGGTTAATGAATACATGGTTGATGATCCTGAAATTTTGGCTTTATGTACCGTAGCCTCAACACCTGAGGAATTCAAATCGGCTATTGAAGAATTGCGTTTTGTAGATTTTACTCCTGAAATTCAAGAGCAGCGCCAACAGGTGGCTGAGACCCTTTTATCAGATGTAAAAAACGCTCAAAAAATTATAGATTTCTTGGCTAATTAATTAGCAACAGCCGTATCGAATGATGCAGTAAATGGCGCGAAAGCCATCTTTCCAATTGATTTTTTTTCCTTCCTCATAGGTGCGTCCGTAGTAGGAAATGCCCACTTCATAAATGCGCACTTTTTTAATCTTGGCAATTTTGGCAGTCACTTCGGGCTCAAAACCAAATCTCTTTTCTTGAAGCGAAAGGGATTTTAACATGGCTGTATCAAAGAGTTTGTAGCAGGTTTCCATATCAGTCAAATTCAAATTGGTAAACACATTTGACAAGGTGGTTAGAAATTTATTACCAATGGTGTGCCAAAAAAACAACACCCGGTGCGCATTGCCTCCCATAAAACGAGAACCGTAAACTACATCGGCAAAACCATCCAGTACAGGCTTGAGCAAAACAATATATTCGTTGGGGTCGTATTCTAAATCGGCATCTTGAATTAAGGTATATTGACCAGTTGCCAAGGCAATTCCAGTATGAATGGCTGCGCCTTTTCCCTTGTTTATACTGTGGGCAACATACTGCAGCAGTTGTGTGGGATGAGCCGCTTGATAACGAGCGATGGCCGCTTCGGTATCATCGGTCGAGCAATCGTTTATTAGTATAATTTCTTTTTGAATCCCAGAGGGAAGTTCAACCGCAGTGACTTTATCTAGAATCAAATGCACCGTAGGTCCTTCGTTGTAGACAGGGATTAGTATGGAGAGGGTTTTAAATTCTGTTCTATTCATTACAATTGGCTTGGAGACAAAACTACTGTTCTATTTTCAAAAATCAATTAAATTGATACATTTGTTTACATGAAGCACCTGATAAATTTTCTTTACAATTCCCGTTTTCACCTGCTCATTATTGCCTTTGGAATTGCCTGGATGGGTATACTCAATGGAATGCTTCAACTTTCGGATCAAACCTTTATCTACCCTGATTCATTCAGTTACTTTGATGCCGCCACCGATTTATCTGTAAAGCTACGGGGCCATTGTTACCGCCCGATTGGCATGGCCTTCATCAGCGGATTACCATATGTTTTTGGCGCAGAGGGTACTGCTATTTTTGGTTGGAGTTTTTATGTGAATGTAGCGTGCTGGTTGAGTTCAGCGGTAGTGATTTTTACAATGCTAAAACAACAAATAGCGACGAATTTGGCCTTTCTATCGGCTCTCGTTTTTTTGCTTTGCGTAGGACCGGCCACCATTTGCTTTCATTTGCTCACCGAAAATTGTTACACTTTTTTAATGTTGTTGTTTTTGTTTTTTTGGGATCGATACCAAAACAGCAAGCGCTATCTTTTTTTATCGATCGGTCTTAGTGTATTGTTGTTTTCGATGTTAGTGAAACCCGGTTCCAAATTTTTGGCTGTTCTTGTGTTGGTCTATGCCATCAAGATTATTTACCAGCACCGAAAAAGCAAAAGCACTTGGATTATTTATGGGGCAATGGCCTTGATTGCAGTGCAGCTAGGGGGTATGAAAGCCCAATTTGGCAATGCA
The DNA here is from genome assembly GCA_026390995.1 of Flavobacterium sp. Lineage (GTDB taxonomy): Bacteria > Bacteroidota > Bacteroidia > Flavobacteriales > Flavobacteriaceae > Flavobacterium. The sequence continues at coordinate 19,791 of JAPLEX010000063.1, read as the reverse complement.
ACACTCAGTTATATAGACGGGATTACCTACCACAATTATTTATGTACCAAAGCAGTTTGCTACCAAGAAGGCGTGCCATACCACCAAATCAATAACGAGCGTGCGGCCTATTTGCATCAGTTTTCGTTGCCCGAACGCAAAGTGATTGCTGCCGCCGATTTTAAACAGCAACTCACCCACAATACCCTAAATCTTTTTAAAGCGTATTGCTCTAATGTATGGGACAACACCATTTCTGGTAGTCCCTACATACAAGATTGTGAGAACCGAAATCAGACCACTTATTTTGAAGGAAGTAAGTCATTTTTGTTTTCGGTTTCTAAATGGCAAAACCGATTTTTTACCAGCATTGGATTGATTTTCGCCCTGTATACAATAGTTCGATACAAGCACGCCAGAAAAACTGCAGTCATGACCAGTGTAGTTTTGTTGTATACCGTTGTTTTATCGGGTGTTTCGTGTAGCCAAGGTGATCGATTTCATCTGGTGATTTACCCTTTTGCCATACTATTATTGGGGCAATGGATTTTGCTATGGCGCAAAAAAAAAGCGTTTAATTAAACGCTTTTCTGAACTACTTCGAATATTTTTTGGTCTTCACATTTCAGGGTTTTCGACGGGAACTTCATGAGTAACGCGTAATCGTGCGTGGCCATGATGATGGTTTTTCCGTTGGCATTAATTTTGCGCAATACGTCAAGCACTTCTACGCTGGTTTGTGGGTCTAAGTTTCCGGTAGGTTCGTCGGCCAATATTAATTCGGGATCATTGAGCAAAGCACGGGCAATAGCAACGCGTTGTTGTTCTCCGCCCGACAATTGGTGCGGCATTTTATTGGCAATCGATTTCAAATCAACTTTATCGAGCACTTCGTCAATTTTTTCCAGCATTTCGGGTTCTGAGGTCCAGCCAGTAGCTTTGAGCACAAACAACATATTTTCTTTGATGCTGCGGTCGGGCAACAATTTAAAATCCTGAAACACGATGCCTATTTTTCTACGCAAATAGGGGATGTCGGCTTCTTTAATGTTTCTCAAATCATATGAAACAATACTGCCTTGGCCTTCGGTGAGTGGTAAATCGGCGTAAAGCGTTTTCATTAAACTGCTTTTTCCTGATCCGGTTTTTCCAATGATGTAAATGAATTCTCCGTGATTTACCGTGAGATTCACCTCACTCAAAATAACTTTTTGTTCTTGGTAGATGGTTACATCCTGAAGGCTCAATACTGAATTTGACATAGCTGTAGATTTGATTACGGGGTAAAAGTACTACCTAAACGTCGGGTTTCAAAATAAATTTTAGCCCCTCATTTTATTCTGCTTATTGTTAAAAAAAATGTTCATAATAAAAGGAAGGACCAACCCGTTATAGGGTATAGAATAGAATACATTTGAGACTTTAACCTCCAGTTGCTATGCGAAAAATCATTCCCTTATTGCTTTTGTTTTTTATGGCCCAAAACTCCCTTTTGTGGGCGCAAAAATCGGCCATTTACACGCATGAACTCGAAAATTTTACCCGAGCGGTAGAATTGTACAAAAACAAGCAATATGCCAGTGCTCAGTTGTTGTTTGATCAGGTAAAACGAGAAACAACCACCACAGCGGTACAAGCCGATTGCGCTTATTTTGCGGCGCATTGTGCCATTCGCCTCGCACAACCCAACGCCGATTTGTTGATGGAACAATTTGTGCGTGATTATCCCAGCAGCTCCAAACAAAACCAAGCCTACTTTGAAGTGGCACAATACTTTTTTGAATCGGGCGCCTATGCTCCGGCTTTAACGTGGATACAGCGTGTAGACGAATCGAATTTGAGTTACGACGAATTGGCGCGTTTTTATTTTGAAAAAGCCTATTGTTTGTTTGTTTCTGGCGCCAAAAAAGAAGCGGCGGGTTATTTTGCCAAAGGAGTTAATTCAAAAGAATTTGGGACTCAATCTAAATATTATTTGGGTTACATGGCCTATGATAACGAAGATTACACCCAAGCCAATGCCTATTTTAAAGACTTGGCCACCGAAGAAAAATACAAAGAAAAACTGTCGTACTACCAAGCCGAAATGCAATTCAAACAAGGCGCTTTTCAGTCCGCCGTTGATTTAGCTCTTTCTGCTTTACCAAAAGCTACTGCAGTAGAGCAGTCACAATTGCACAAAATTGCGGGTGAATCTTACTTCAATTTAAAACAGTATGACTTGGCTTTGCCACACCTCAAAGAATACAGAGGAAAAAAAGGCAAATGGAACAATACCGATTTCTATCAGCTGGGGTACACCTACTACAAACAACAGGATTACACCAATGCCATTTCGCAGTTCAATAAAATCATAGACGGCAAAGATGCCGTAGCGCAAAATGCCTACTACCATTTGGGTGAAAGTTATTTGAAACTCGATCAAAAACCCCAAGCTTTGAATGCGTTCAAAAATGCCTCCGAATTGATATATGATTTGAAAATTCAAGAAGATGCCTACTTAAATTATGCCCGCTTGAGTTACGACATTGGTAATTCCTACCAAGCGGTTCCCGATGTGTTGCAGCAGTTTATTAGCAAATACCCAAATTCAGCAAGCCTGGGTGAAGTGCAAACGATATTAATAGATTCGTATGTGACCTCCAAAAATTACCAAGGCGCTTTGCTGTTGTTGGATAAAAACAGCGGTTATGGCACCAAAGAAGTGTATCAAAAAGTGAGCTTTTATTGTGGTTTACAACAGTACACCGACGGCAACTTTCAAGAAGCCAAGCGGTTGTTTGAAAAATCAATTGCGGCTGGAATACTGCCTGTTTATGGGGCACGCGCTACCTTTTGGAAAGCCGAAATTGAATATGTGACCGATAATTTTCAAGAATCCTTGTTGAGTTTTAAACAATTTGAGTCGTTTGCAGAAGCCAAATCTGTACCCGAATTCAAAAACAGCGCTTATCATTTGGCGTATGTTTATTTTAAACTCAAAGAATACGAACAGGCGGCTACTTATTTTCAAAACTATGTCGCGGTGGCCAAAGACGATAAAGTACGTCTGAATGATGCTTATTTGCGCTTGGGCGATTGTCGATTTGTAACTACCAAATATTGGCCGGCTATGGATGCCTACAATAAAGTGATGGAATTTAAAGGCTTGGATGCCGATTATGCGGCCTATCAAAAGGCAATTAGTTATGGTTTTGTTTCCAAAAATGACCGAAAAATAGAAGACCTAGTCAAATTTGTAACGGCTTATCCCAAATCGCAATACCGCGATGATGTGTATTTTGAATTGGGCAATACCTATGTAACCGAAAAAAAAACTGATTTGGCCATTAAAGCCTATGATCAACTGATTGCCGAATACCCCTCGAGTTCCTATGCTTCTAAAGCTTTATTGCGACAAGGTTTGGTGTATTACAATGCCGAGAAAGACGCCCAGGCTTTGCTTAAGTTTAAAAAAATTGCTGCTGATTACCCGCGATCCGCCGAGGCCTTAGAAGCCGTATCTACCGCACGACTCATTTATGTAGACAACGGAAAAGTAGACGACTACGCCTCTTGGGTAAAAACCTTGGATTTTGTAGAAATTACCGATGCCGATTTAGACAACGACACCTATGAATCGGCCGAGAAACAGTATTTGCAAAATGACAGCAAACAAGCCATCGCCGCCTTGAGTAGTTATGTAGCCAAATTTCCTTCGGGCATTCACAGCTTGAAAGCCAATTTTTATTTGGCACAAGCCTATTTTGGTGAACGTCTCACCGAGAATGCGATACCACATTATGAATTTGTGGTAGCCAAACCGCGCAACGAATATACCGAACAGGCCTTGGCGCGTTTGGGTGAAATTTATATCAAGAAATCGGATGCGGGTACTGCAGCCATCGCTGCCTTAAAGCGATTGGAAGCCGAAGCTGATTTTCCGCAAAATGTAGTGTTTGCGCAATCCAACTTGATGAAAATCTATTACGAACAAAAGGACTACGCCAATGCAGTAGTGTATGCCGAGAAAGTGTTGGCCAATCCCAAAATGGACAGTGCGGTAAAATCGGATGCGCAAATAATAGTAGCCCGTTCGGCATTTGAAGTGAACGACGAAGCCAAAGCCAGAGTAGCCTATGCCAAATTACTCAGTTTGGCCAAAGGCGAATTGGCTGCCGAGGCCTTGTATTATGATGCGTATTTTAAGAATAAAGACGGCCAATACGAGGCTTCCAATTTGGCGGTTCAGCAATATACCAAAGCCTATTCGGGATATAAATATTTTGGAGCCAAAGCCTTGGTTGTAATGGCCAAGAATTTTTATGCCTTGAAAGACAGTTTTCAAGCCACCTATATTTTAGAAAGCATCACTAAAAATTTTGTTGCATTCCCCAATGTAGTGCAAGAAGCTGAAAAGGAATTGGCCGCCATCAAATTGGCCGAAGCCCAAACCAATTCGTCGATAAAAAATTAATTCATCCCAAAATAAATCACATGAAAATATACGCTTATTTACTGGTTGTAATTTTAGTAGTTGCGGGATCTCATCCAATTTTTGCCCAAGAAAAAGACGGCATTGGCACCGAAGTAATCAGTGTGGTAAAACCCTATACGCCTACTATTTCTGACGCGTTTAAGGTGAAAGAAGTTCCGGTAGCGGAGGAAGAGGAAACGTCAAAAAAAGTACCCATTCAGTACACTATTTTTTCGTTTCCGGTGGCGTCTACTTTTGTGCCCGCCAAAGGCAATGCGGTACAAGCAGATAAAGCGGCTCCAGAAAAACTGTTCGAAAATTTTGCGCGTGTAGGGTTTGGAAACTACGGTACCGTGCTTGCTGATTTGTATTTAACACATGACTTTGATTCGCATAATTTTATCAATGCAGCCCTCAATCACTTGTCTTCGGCAGGTGGAATCAAAGGATTGGAGTTGCCTGATTCTTATTTAAAATCCGGATTTGATGTGACCTACGGCAGCAAAAAACAAACCTACAGCTGGGATGCCAAGTTGGGGTATCAAGTACAAAAACAACATTGGTATGGAATTACAATGAGTCCCGAAACACCCATTAATTGGAACATAATCTCTAAGGATCACTTAGCACAAGCGCAAACATTTCAACACATTGACATAGGGGGCAACCTCCGGCTTACCGATTTCATGCTGAAGCAAGTGGGCATTGATTACACTCGTTTTTGGGATGCCTACAATTCATCCGAAATTCAATTCAAAGTTCGACCAGATTTGGTTTTTATGCAAGCGGACAAAGAAATTAAAACAGCGCTTATTTTAGATCATGTGAATGGTTCCTTTGTTAAAAATTTTGATAATTCACCCTTGCCAAGTTATTCGTCAACGAGTATAGGGGTTCAGCCGAGTTTTGCCATGCAGCAATACGATTGGTCCTTTTCGTTGGGTACTGCATTATTCTACAATACAACTACCCAAGCGACTGGGTCAAAATTCTTTTTCTACCCAAAAGTAGCTGCTTCCTTAAAAGTGGTGGGTGACCTGATGGTTTTCTATGCAGGTATCGATGGCGATTTACAGCAAAACACCTACCGCAGTTTTGCCCAAACTAATCCATTTGTGTCGCCTACCTTGTTGATTGCCCCCACCAACAAACAATTTGATTTGCACGCTGGGCTCAAAGGGAAATTGGCCAGTTACTTGAGCTATGATGTGAAAGCGGCACTTATTCAAGAAAACAACAAGGCGCTGTTTCGCAGTAATTATCTAAAAGTTTATGCGGCTGATAACGAAATTTACACTTTCGGAAATTCGTTTGACGTGGTGTACGACAACATCAAAACTGTTCAAGTTTCTGGAGGTTTGCAATCAGATCTCAGCAAAGACATAGCCGTGGGTGTGCAAGCAACGGTTTCTAAGTATGTGCTTTCCACTCAGACGTATGCTTGGAATTTGCCGCAAATGGAATTGCAGGCCAATGCCGAAGTTACTTTTTTACCTAAATGGTCAGCCGGAACAGCTTTGTTTTTTGTGGGCGAACGAAAAGATTCCCAAGGCAACCAAATGATTATGCCTTGGAATTTGGTCCCTGTTGAATATATTCAAACTTTGAAAAGTTATGTAGACGCCAATTTTCACCTCAACTACAAACACAACGAGCGTTGGGGTGCTTTTCTAAAATTGAACAATGTGTTGAATCAAAACTACGAACGCTGGTTAAATTATCCGGTACAAGGGTTTCAAGTATTGGCTGGCGCTTCATATAAGTTTGATTTCTAATTGATGCTGACTGCCCATTTTATTCGAGCAACCCACTAATCATGGATTTAAAGCAAGAAATTCACTTTCGTTACACCCAACAAGTGCAAGATAAAATTGACGCCTGTAAAGACTTGATTGCTGGCCTTACCGAAGACGCACAAAACGATGCCAAAGGATCTGCAGGCGACAAACACGAAACGGCCTTGTCGATGATGCACTTGGAACAAGAGAAAAGCAATTATAAGTTGCGCGAATTTTTGGATCAAAAGGCGGTGTTAGACAAAATAAATCCCTTAGAAATAAACAAAATTGTTTCGCTAGGCAGCGTAGTTCGTGTGAATCAATTGTTGGTATTTATTTCGGTGGCTTTACCTAAAATTGCCCTCGAAAAAGAAACTGTATTTGCCGTTTCTCCGCAGTCGCCATTGGGCGCCCAACTTATGGGCAAGACAACGGGTTTTCAATTTGAGTTGCAGGGCACTGCCTACACGATTTTATCGGTAGACTAAAGCGGCTATTTCATTTTAAACGCCGGCAAAATATTCTGACTTTCAAGGCGTTACACAGCGGCTATTTTATATACCATAAAACCTCGTGTTTCTATCAGAAATAAAGGGCTTAGGATGTAAACAAAATGTTAATAACTTACCCGTTTTCACCTCGCTTTTTCTCACAAAATGACTCTGCATTTTCTATATTTGCCTGTTAGTCAAAAAATCATTTTTTACCTATAGAATTTATGAGCGAAGAAAATAAAAAGCACAATTATTCGGCCGATAGCATCCAGGCATTAGAAGGAATGGAGCACGTGAGAATGCGTCCTTCGATGTACATTGGAGATGTGGGCGTGAGAGGGTTGCATCACTTGGTTTATGAGGTGGTGGATAACTCGATTGACGAGGCAATGGGCGGACATTGTGATACCATTGGCGTAGCCATCAACGAAGACGGATCAGTTACTGTAGAGGATAATGGCCGTGGAATTCCGGTTGATATGCACAAAAAAGAAGGTGTATCTGCACTCGAGGTAGTTATGACTAAAATTGGTGCCGGTGGAAAATTTGACAAAGATTCCTATAAAGTTTCCGGAGGATTACACGGGGTAGGGGTTTCGGTAGTAAACGCCTTGTCGCGCCACATGAAATCAACCGTGTTTAGAGACGGAAAAATCTACGAACAAGAATACGAAAGAGGAAAAGCGCTGTATCCAGTGAAGCAAGTGGGAGAAACCACCAAGCGCGGTACCATGCAAACCTTTTATCCCGACGATGTAATTTTCACGCAAACCACCGAATTTACATATGACACCTTGTCTGCGCGTATGCGAGAACTGTCCTACTTAAACAAAGGAATTACCATTACGTTTACCGACAAACGCGAGAAAGACGAAAAAGGAGAATTTATTTCTGAAGTTTTTCACTCTGACGAAGGACTCAAAGAATACATCCGGTACTTAGATGGAAATCGTGAGCCGATCATTTCGCACGTGATTTCGATGGACCACGAAAAAGGGGAAATCCCGGTTGAGGTGGCCTTAATTTACAACACCAGCTACAGCGAAAATATTTTCTCCTACGTAAACAACATTAATACTCACGAAGGAGGAACGCACTTGCAAGGATTCAGAACTGGATTAACCCGTTCCCTTAAAAAGTATGCCGATGCTTCGGGTATGTTGGATAAACTTAAATTTGAGATATCCGGAGATGACTTCCGCGAAGGGTTGACTGCAATCATTTCGGTGAAAGTTGCCGAACCTCAGTTTGAAGGGCAAACCAAAACCAAATTGGGGAACCGAGAGGTGGTTTCGCCAGTGAGTCAAGCAGTGAGTGAAATGATCGAGAATTATTTGGAAGAAAATCCAAATGATGCGCGCATCATTGTGCAAAAAGTTATTCTGGCTGCTCAAGCCCGTCACGCGGCCAAAAAAGCCCGTGAAATGGTGCAACGCAAAACTGTGTTGGGCGGCGGCGGATTACCGGGTAAATTATCCGATTGCTCCGAACAAGATCCAGCCAAATGTGAGGTGTATTTGGTAGAGGGAGATTCTGCGGGAGGAACAGCCAAACAAGGTCGTGACCGTAATTTTCAAGCGATTTTACCTTTGCGTGGTAAGATCTTGAACGTAGAAAAAGCCATGCACCACAAGGTGTTTGAGAACGAAGAGATTCGAAATATATTTACCGCCTTAGGGGTAACCGTAGGAACAGCTGAAGACAGCAAAGCCTTGAATTTAGAAAAATTGCGTTACCACAAAGTGATCATCATGTGTGATGCCGACGTCGATGGTAGCCACATTGCGACCTTGATCTTAACTTTTTTCTTCCGTTTTATGCGCGAACTCATCGAAGAAGGTCACGTATATATTGCGGCACCACCCTTGTATTTGGTGAAAAAAGGAAACAAAAAAGAATACGCCTGGAACGACGACCAACGTGACATCGCCAATGAACGCATGGGCGGAAGCGCTGCGATTCAACGCTACAAAGGTTTGGGTGAGATGAATGCCGAGCAATTGTGGGAAACCACGATGGATCCAAGCTACCGTACCTTACGCCAAGTAAATATTGATAGTTTGGCCGAAGCCGATCGCATCTTTTCGATGTTGATGGGGGATGAGGTTCCGCCGCGCAGAGAGTTTATTGAGAAAAATGCAGTCTATGCAAAAATCGATGCCTAATCATAATATTAAGTTAAAATCAAAATCAAAATGAAAGTTACTATTGTTGGAGCGGGAAATGTTGGTGCAACTTGCGCTGATGTTATTTCGTACAGAGGAATTGCTAGTGAAGTGGTGCTATTGGATATCAAAGAAGGATTTGCCGAGGGCAAGGCAATGGATATCTCTCAATGTGCTACAAATACAGGATTTAACACCAAATTATCAGGTGTAACCAATGATTACGCCAAAACAGCCAACAGTGATGTCGTGGTGATTACCTCGGGAATTCCTAGAAAACCAGGAATGACGCGCGCGCGAAGAATTAATTGGCATCAATGCTGGAATTGTAAAATCAGTAGTAGAAAATGTATTGACACATTCGCCCAATACTATTGTGGTTGTGGTTTCAAACCCCATGGATACGATGACCTACTTGGCCTTAAAAGCGACTGGTTTGCCTAAAAACCGTATCATCGGAATGGGTGGTGCGCTTGACAGTTCACGTTTCCGTTACTATTTATCTAAAGCTTTGGATGTTCCTTCTAATGATGTTTCGGCTATGGTAATTGGCGGACACGGGGATACCACCATGATCCCATTGACGCGTTTGGCTTCCTACAACGGAATTCCAGTTTCTGAATTTTTATCTGCAGAAGCATTAGCAAAAGTAGCTGCTGACACCATGGTGGGCGGAGCAACCTTAACCGGTTTATTAGGTACTTCTGCTTGGTATGCGCCGGGAGCTTCTGTAGCGTATTTGGTGGACAGCATCTTAAACGACCAAAAGAAAATGATTGCGTGTTCAGTATTCTTAGAAGGAGAATATGGCCAAAGCGATATTTGCATCGGAGTGCCTTGTATCATTGGGAAAAATGGGTTGGAATCTATAGTTGACATCAACTTGAACGACGAAGAAAAAGCCTTGTTTGCCAAAAGTGCCGACGCCGTGCGCAACATGAATGCCGATTTAAAATCAGTATTGTCCTAAATTAGTCCTATTATTACTCGAAAAGAGGCTGCTTAGTTGCAGTCTTTTTTTTGAGATTAATGACTAAATAAATTGGTTAATCATAAGGTAAATTATATATTTGCTCGTTTTAAAAATACCGCCGATACGCTGCTTTGCAATAAAAATCAGTATATTTTAGCAATTATATATTTTTTTAACAAAAAACAAAAACTAGTAAAACTAAAATTAATTAATAAGTAGTAATAATGCAGAATAGAGGATTAGTTAAATTTTTTGCAATTTTATTTGCATTGGTAAGTGTTTACCAACTTTCATTCACTTTTGTATCGCAAGGCATTGAAAAAGATGCGAAAGAATTTGCAAAAGGAAACCCAGAAAAAGAAGTAAAATATTTAGATTCCATCGGGAAAGAAAAAGTTTTCAGTCTTGGGTTTACCGATTTTACCTATAACGAAGTAAAAGACAAAAAAATAAACAAAGGTCTTGACCTTGAGGGCGGTATCAATGTTCAATTACAAATTTCTGTAAAAGATATCGTGAAAGGATTGGCCAACAATTCTAAAAATCCAGTTTTTAATCAAGCCTTAGCGGAAGCAACGAAAAACCGTCAAGGAAACCAAGACTATTTAGATGTGTTCTTTGCTGAGTTTGAGAAAGCAGCCAACGGCACTGTAAAATTAGCTTCTCCCGATATTTTTGCAAACAAAAGCTTAGGCGACGAGATCAACTTCAAGATGACTGATGATCAAACCAAAAAAGTGATCCGCAGAAAAGTAGACGAATCAATCGAATCGGCTTTTGAAGTATTGAGAAAACGGATCGATAAATTTGGAGTTACACAACCGAACATTCAAAAATTAGGTCAATCAGGTAGAATCTTGGTAGAATTGCCAGGAGCAAAAGATGTAGACCGTATTAAAAAATTATTGCAAAGTACTGCCCAATTAGAATTTTGGGAAACCTACAAAATTGATGATTTAGGCAATTTCTTACTAGCAACTAATAATGCCTTAAAATTGACTGAGAAAGCGCCAGCTGTTGCCAAAACAGAAACTAAATCGGCTGTATCAGATTCAATCAATAAATTATTAACCGACGACAAAGTAAAAGATTCAACGGCTGCCAAAAAAGGAGATAATCCTTTGTTGGATAAATTTGTATCTCAAGGTGGTGGTGCAATTTTAGCGATTGTTGATCCAAAAGATACAGCATCTATCAACAGCTACTTTAAACGTCAAGATATTCGCAACTTGTTGCCAGCAGATAAACGTTACGCCAAATTTGTTTGGGGTAAACCTTCTATACGTGTAGACGAGAAAACAAAAAAATCAGTTGAAACCGTTGAGTTGTATGCCTTAAAAGGTAACAGAGACAACCAAGCCGCAATGAGTGGTGGAGTCGTTACCGATGCAAAAGATTCGTTTGACCAATTGGGTAAGCCTTCGGTAACCATGCAAATGAATGGCAAAGGAGCGAAAGACTGGGAAGAATTAACGGGTAAAGCCTACCGAAAAAAGCAACATTGCCATTGTATTGGATGATATTGTATATTCTGCTCCAGGCGTTTCTAGTGGCCCAATTTCGGGTGGACGTTCTTAGATCTCAGGTGTATTTGACGTAACTGAAACCAAAGATTTAGCCAACGTATTGCGTGCAGGTAAATTACCAGCCGCTGCCGAGATTGTGCAATCAGAAGTGGTTGGGCCATCCTTGGGACAAGAAGCGATTGATAATGGGACAACTTCTGCATTAATCGGTTTGTTAATCGTAGCACTATGGATGCTTGTGTACTATGGCAAAGCCGGTTGGTTTGCCAATATTGCTCTGATCGTGAACTTATTATTCTTATTTGGAATCTTAGCAAGTTTGGGTGCGGTATTGACCTTGCCTGGTATTGCTGGTATTGTATTAACCATGGGTACTGCGGTTGATGCGAACATTATTATCTACGAACGAGCCAAAGAAGAATTGCGTTCGGGTAAAACATTAGAAGATGCCGTGAAGACTTCATTTGGTTGGAAAGGCGCCATGCGCTCTATTGTTGACGCCAACGTAACACACGTATTAACAGGAGCGGTATTGTTAATTTTTGGAACAGGACCGATTCAAGGGTTTGCAACAACCTTATTAATAGGTATTGCGACCTCGTTATTTACTTCTATTTTCATCACCCGTATTTTATTGGATTGGTCGGTATTTAAAGGCAATAAATTGACTTTTACGACTGGTTTCTCTAAAAATTTCTTCACCAACTTCCATTTTGATTTCTTAGGAATTAAAAAATATACCTACATTTTCTCTTTATTGGTATGTATTGTAAGTGTGGTTTCATTGTCAACCAATGGATTAAATCAAGGGGTAGATTTTGTAGGAGGAAGAACATTCCAAGTGCGTTTCCCTAAAACCATTTCGGCGGAAGAAGTAAGACAAGATTTATTGGCTGCTTTTGATGGAAGTGCTGAGGCAAAAATATTTGGTAAAGACAACCAATTAAAAATCACGACTAAATTTAAAGTTGCTGAGCCCGGAACTGAAGCCGATCAAGAAGTAAACAAAATTTTGTTTAAAAAAAAAAAAAAACACTTTGACGCTTCTATGACTTACGAGAAATTCGTAAACAGTTATGACGGAAAAGATTTAGGAATTCTTCAAGCTTCTAAAGTAGGTCCAACCGTAGCAGATGATATCAAAACCAATTCGTATTGGGCGGTTATCGGAGCGATGTTGATAGTAGGATTGTACTTGGTAGTGAGTTTCCGTAAATGGCAGTATTCATTAGGTGCCCTTGCAGCCGTTGCTCACGACGTAATCTTCGTATTGGGTATCTACTCCTTATTATGGAAATACATGCCGTTTGGAATGGAAATTGACCAGCACTTTATTGCGGCAATCTTAACCGTGATCTATCGTTAACCAATCCATTAATTCAACCATGTCAAGAACAATCAACACTTCCTTGACCATGATTTTGGTGTTGTTGATTATGTTTGTCTTTGGTGGAGAATCAATTAGAGGTTTCATCTTCGCGATGTTGATCGGTATTGTGGTAGGAACGTATTCATCGTTGTTTATTGCAACCCCAGTATTGGTAGACACCATCTCTGAGGCAGAACACAAACGCATCGAAGACGAGCACAACAAAGCTTAATTCATTCCAATACTATAAACTAAGAGCCCGATAGATTCTATCGGGCTTTTTTATGCTGTAGACTCAATAGAGTATTTGATTGAATTGAGGCGATATAGCATGCACATACTTCCTGATCTACTTGATTGATATACGTAGGATATAGGCTTGGTTATCTTGAGGTATTGGTAATTAACGCCATAAAAAAACCACCTCAGTAGAGATGGCTTTTTATATACGTGTAGAGTTTTTATTCTTTAATTGGCTTGTCGGCTGTAACTACAAAATAAATTCCGACTAGGATAAAAGGAATACTCAACCATTGGCCGGTTGAAAACTGCCCCAAATAGGTTTCAAAACCTCCTTGGCTTTCTTTTATATATTCTACCATAAATCGCACAGACCAAAGTAAAATTAGGAACAGGCCAAATAAAAAGCCCAGGCGTTCGCGAATATTTGTTTTCCAATACAAGAAATACAACACTAGAAAAACAACCACATAACTTATAGATTCATACAATTGTGCCGGATGTTTTGCTGGAACTTGAGCCAACAAAGAACTGAAATTTTGATCGGTGCAAATGGCGTGATAGGCTTCTTTTACAGAAGGTTTTTGGGTGAGACTCACTGCTTCTCTTGCGCTATATTGGTCACGTACAAATTGAATTCCCAATGGGTTTGTAGTGGTGTTTCCTACTATTTCTGAATTAAAGAAGTTGCCAATACGCACAAAAACAGCTCCACTAGCTACTGGAATTACTACACGATCAAGTACCCAAAGCAAGGGACGTTTCATGATGTTTTTGCTAAAAAAATACATCGAAATAATGATGGCTATGGCTGCACCGTGACTGGCTAATCCTTGAAAACCAGTAAATTCAAAAACGGGATCAAAACGAAACGGCAATAATATTTCAGACAGGTGGTTGCGGTAATATTCCCAATCATAAAAGAAAACATGTCCCAATCGGGCGCCAAGCAAAGTGCTTAAAACTGTCCATATGAACAAAGAATCTAATTTTTCTAGTGATTCATTTTCGCGTTCAAATATTTTTTTCATCAAATACCATCCAAGTCCAAAGGCAATTACAAACATGAGGCTGTAATACCGAATGACAAAAAATCCTAAATCAATGCCTTCAGAAGGATTCCAAACAAAATTCGCAAGTGTACTCATAAGTAGGAGGGGTTATCGTGTCGTAAAAATAAACTTATTAGCGGATAAATATCACTTTTTTTATACTTCCTTTTTGGGAGGAACCGGATCGTAGCCACTTTTACCCCAAGGGTGGCAACTGCCTATCCGTTTGATAGCAAAATAGGATCCTTTCCAAAACCCGTGTAATTGTAAGGCATGCAAGGCATAGGAAGAACAACTGGGTTCAAATCGACAACTGGCTGGGGTAAAAGGAGAAATGGCGCTTTTATAAAAACGAATAAGAAACACAAAAGGGGCTATAGCAATTCGTTGCAACATGAGGAAGGGTTAGGGCTAATAACTAAAAGTAGTGCCGTCTTTTCCGTCTTTTAGCTGAATACCGATAGCCAATAATTGATCACGGATTTGATCAGACAGGGCAAAATTTTTGGAGGCTCTTGCATCGTTTCGCATCTGGATGAGTAGCGACACTGTGCCGTCTAATTTTTCGGCGCTATTAGATGACATACGCTCGTTTTCTATTCCAAGCACTTCATAAATAAAGGTGGACAAGGTGTTTTGCAACAAGTTTATATCGGTTGATGTAAGTTGTGCTTTGCCGTCGTTGACCAAGTTTACATATTTGGCACCTTCAAATAATTGTGCTATTAGTATAGGTGTGTTAAAATCATCGTTCATAGCTTCGTAGCATTGGGCTACCCAGGCAGAAATATCAATTGAGCTAGTGCTTGCTGCGTTCAGTTGCGAAGTTAATTTTACGGCTTCCATCAAACGAGTAAATCCTTTTTCGCTGGCCAATAATGCATCATTTGATAAGTCAAGAACCGAACGGTAGAAAGGCTTTTTCAAAAAGAGCTGATGTGCCCTCCATCAATTCATGGGGCAACACATAATTTCCACTCGATTTACTCATACGTAAGCCGTTAAGGGTAAGCATGTTGGCGTGCATCCAATACTTTACCGGAGCAATGCCATTGCAGCCTTTCCCTTGTGCAATCTCGCATTCATGGTGCGGAAATTTTAAATCCATTCCGCCGCCGTGGATGTCAAATTGTGTGCCTAAATATTTGGTACTCATGGCGGTACATTCCAAATGCCAACCGGGAAATCCTTCGCCCCAAGGCGAATTCCATCGCATGATGTGTGCTGGTGATGCGTTTTTCCACAAGGCAAAATCTTGTGGGTTTTTCTTTTCGTTTTGGCCGTCTAAATCGCGGGTATTGGCCAATAATTCTTCTACATTTCGGTTATTGAGTTCGCCGTAATTGAGTCCTTTTTGGTTGTAGGCCGCTACATCAAAGTACACAGAGCCCTGACTTTCATAGGCCAGTCCTAAATCAATTAATTTTTGAGCCAACTCAATTTGTTCAATAATATGACCGGTTGCAGTGGGCTCTATAGTGGGAGGCAGTAAATTGAATTTCTCTAAGGTAGCGTGAAAGTAAACCGTATATTTTTGAACCACTTCCATGGGCTCCAACTTTTCTAAACGAGATTGCTTCACAAAGCGATCATTCTCTACTGAACCGTCGTCTGTGAGGTGTCCGGCATCGGTAATATTGCGCACATACCGAACCTTGAAGCCCAAGTGAGTCAAATAACGGTAAATCATGTCAAACGACATAAAGGTTCGAACATTGCCCAAATGTACATGGCTATATACGGTTGGCCCACAAACATACATTCCTACCGTTCCATCGTGTATGGGCACAAAAAGTTCTTTCTCTGCAGAAAGTGTATTGTATATTTTTAAAGTATGTTGTTCCTCTTTTGACATCGTGGTGAACGAAATTAAAATTTGGTATCTATATTGATGTAGGCTAAAAACTCATTTCGTTTGGCTTCGTCTTTAAATATACCACCATATTCAGCGGTCACTGTACTGCTCGCAATATCGCGAATTCCTCTTGAATTCACACATAAATGTTTGGCATCAATCACACAGGCCACATCTTCTGTACCTAAAGCAATTTGCAGCTCTTGAACTATTTGCATGGTCAATCGTTCTTGAACTTGGGGTCTTTTGGCGTAATAATCAACAATGCGATTCATTTTAGAAAGTCCTATCACTCTACCATTAGAAATGTAAGCAATATGGGCTTTCCCGATTATTGGTAGCAAATGGTGTTCGCAAGTGGAGTAGACCGTTATGTTTTTTTCGACCAACATTTCTCCGTATTGGTAGTTGTTGTCAAAAGTAGAAGGACTTGGTTTTTTGGAGGGATGTAAACCGCCAAATAGCTCTTTTACAAACATTTTGGCCACTCGATTGGGTGTACCTTTGATGCTGTCATCGGTTAAATCCATTCCTAAAGTGTGTAGAATATTTTCTACATCTTTTTTAATGAGTGCAATTTTTTCGTCATCGGAAAGATTAAAAGCATCAGCTCGCAAGGGGTTTGTTGCATTCACGCTGATGTGATCATTTCCTATTTGGTCATCTAATTCCTCGTTACTATTCATGGATTATCTAAGGTTATCTTTTTTTTAAATTGAGCGTCAAAGTTAATTAATAATAAGCAAACTCTTTTATTGAGAATTGATTAAAATAAATAAAATAATAGGTCGATATTTTTCTAGAATTTTGTATTTTTCGCATCCAAAATTTGTTCTCATGATAAAAAAATATCTTCTTGTTTTATCGTTCTTATTTGCTGTTGTTGAGGCATTTAGCCAAGCAGCGCCTTTAGTACAAGTAACTATTCCCACGCCCAATCCTGTCTGTAATGCAGGTGATTGTACACAATTACAAGCTAATTACAACACGATAAAGCAAACCAATGATTATACAGTCACCCAAGTGGTATATAACCCCAATTTTCCTTTTACTGGTGGAACCGTAATTCAAAATACCTCTGATGACAGCTGGACCCAAATTGTAAACTTACCGTTTACTTTTTGTTTTTACGGCCAATCCTACAACCAGTTATTGGTAGGTACCAATGGAGTTATTACTTTTAATACTTCCGGTCCAAACTACACACCCGGCGGACCCTGTCGTTGGGCATATACTGCCACTATCCCCAATGCCGATGCCAATTTTATTCGCAATGCGATCTTTGGCGTTTACCAAGATACCGACATTTCTACGGGTGCCCTTTCAGATGACACGACCCCAAATAACATTCAAAACGTAAACTATTACGTATTGGATACAGGCCCAAATGCAGCACCCAATCGCGTATTTGTGGCCAACTTTAACGAATTGCCACAATTCTCTTGTCATGCAGCATCAGGATTGCAGACCAGTCAAATTATTATTCACGAAACCACCAACATCATTGATGTGTTGATCAGTAAACGTTCTCCTTGTCTCAATTGGAATTCGGGTAGTGGATTGGTTGGTATTCAAAACGCTACAGGAACTCTTACGCGTGTTCCTCCCCTAAGAAACACCGGAACTTGGAGTGCCACCAATGAGGCCTGGCGATTTACACCAAATGGAGCAGTAACTGTCCCTTCGTCTATTCAGTGGTTTCAAGCTGATGGAGTTACTCCTGCTGCTGCAGTAAACGTAAATCCGATTACCGTTTGCCCTACTGGACCAGAAACCTATATAGCCAAAGTGACGTATACAATTTGTAACGGCCAACCGGCAATAGTGGAGGAATCTGTAAATATTGACGTGACGCAATTACCTGTCAATGATCCTGTTGATTTGGTAGTGTGTAGCGCTACACCTTTGCCTTGTGTTGATTTAGATCAGACCTTGTTTATGCAAACGGGACTTGCAAATCCTGCTTGGTATGATATCACATTTTATGATGATTTAACCGCTGCTCAAAATGCCGCTCATCTTTGAAATGACAGAATGGTTGAACGTCCAATCCGCAAACTTTTTATGCGCGCATTGAAGATTTGGCTGTTACAGGCTGTGTCCAAATTAGACCATTCACCGTTTCGGTTTCCTCGTCTCCTTCGGGAGCGTTCACCTATGATCAAAGTCCGTATTGCAGTTCAATTACATTGGCGCAACCCAATACACCGGTTGGACTAACACCAGGAGGAACCTTTTCAGCTGTGCCAAATGGAACTACACCAACAACTAACGTATTATCAATTGATCCTACTACAGGTGCAATTACGCCTTCATTAAGTGGAATTGGAACCTATACCGTTACATACAATCTTGCGGCTTCAACCTCATGTCCGGCCTATACAACCTCAACTACAGTAGAAATTATTGCCTGTAGTTGTACGGTTACTGCTAATTCTGTGTCAGAAACAGCATGTATTGGATTTGGCATTAACGCTATGACATTCACTGTGAGTGGGGGCGGAGACAGTGGTGCAGTTACAGTTGGTACTTTACCAACGGGAATTAGTGCTTCGTTTGCTGCAGGAATCCTCACTATTTCAGGATCTTCCTTGATTCCCGGAACCTATCCGTTCACGGTTTCCATTACAACAGGTACAGATGTTTGTACCACCAATGCACAAATTATCATCAACGGAAATCCATCTCAAGTTTTATCCTCTGCCGTGGGCACCGATAATCAATCCGTTTGTCCAACTACAGCAATTACGCCTATTTCCTATACGATTACTGGTGGAGGAACAGGTGCTTTTTCTGCTAACTTACCTACTGGAATAACGGGTGTATTTAATGCTGGAGTTTATACCATTACAGGCTTGGGAGCCACACCAGGCACATACAATTATACTGTAACTACTACAGGCGGTTGTGCACCGATCACCAATACGGGCACAATCATTATTTTAAATAATCACGCAATTGCTTTAAATTCTGCAGCCGCAACCGAAACGCAATCGGTTTGTGTGAATACGCCGATTACACTTATTACTTATACTTTAAGTGCTGGCGCAACGGCTGCGAATGTTACAGGCTTGCCAGCCGGAGTAAACGCAGTAGTTGCCGGAACCACTTTGACGATCTCGGGAACACCATCTACTACCACGGGATCTCCTTTTGCTTATAGCATTACCACCACCGGAAATACCTGTGCAGTAGCTACCGATTCTGGAACCATCACGGTTGATCCGATCCACACGATCGCTTTTACTTCAGTAGCAAACGAAAACCAAGTGCTTTGCATCAACACGGCCATTACGCCAATCACCTATACCTTGGGTGGCGGTGCAACTGGAGCCAACGTAACGGGCTTACCAACAGGAATCACAGCAGCGGTAGTTGGAACAACTTTGACCATTTCAGGTTCTCCATCCATACTTACAGGTTCCCCGTTTACGTATAACATTAGCACAACTGGAAATACATGTACAGTAGCCACAGGAACCGGAAGCTTTACAGTTAATCCTGTGCATACGATTGCTTTAACCTCAGTTGCCTCAACCGAGGCCCAAACACTTTGTGTAAACACAGCGATCACGCCCATCACCTATACGTTGGGTGGCGGAGCAACGGGAGCCAACGTAACGGGCTTGCCAGCAGGGGTAAACGCAGTAGTTGCCGGAACCACTTTGACGATCTCGGGAACACCATCTACTACGACAGGATCTCCGTTTGCCTACAGTATCACCACTACCGGAAATACTTGTGCAGTGGCTACCGATTCTGGAACCATCACGGTAAATCCGATCCACACGATCGCTTTGACTTCAGTAGCAAACGAAAACCAAACGCTTTGTATCAACACGGCCATTACGCCAATCACCTATACCTTGGGTGGCGGCGCAACCAATGCTACCGTAACGGGCTT
>JAPLEX010000006.1 GCA_026390995.1 Flavobacterium sp. | reverse complement strand
CATGGCTACCATGGCTTCGCATTATGATTTAGCCCGATTTGGTTCAGAGCGCGTAAGTTTTTCGCCTCGCCAAGCCGATATGCTGTTGGTTATGGGAACCATCTCCAAAAAAATGGGACCCATTTTGCGCCAAGTATATGAACAAATGTCTGAGCCACGCTGGGTAATAGCGGTAGGAGCTTGCGCCTCTTCGGGAGGAGTATTTGACACCTATTCAGTGTTGCAAGGCATCGACAAAGTAATTCCGGTAGATGTATATGTGCCTGGCTGTCCCCCAAGACCCGAACAAATTGTTGACGGGGTGATGAAATTGCAAGAATTGGTCAAATCGGAGTCGGTGCGCCGCAGAAGTTCACCCGAATACCAAGAATTATTAGCTTCTTATAATATCAAATAAAGATGGCCCTAGAAATCGCTGACATTCAAGAAAAAGTAGAAGCCCAGTTTGGCACTGCCGTGCGCAATTTTCACATGGATTTTGACGTAATCACCTTTGAGGCAGATGCCGATAAAAATACCGCCTTGTTACTTTTCTTAAAAAACGAGGAATCCCTGCAGTTCCATTTTTTAACTGATTTGTGCGGCATTCACTACCCAGACAATGACGACGATCACCAGTTTGCAGTGGTGTATCATATGCACAATTGGGTGACCAATACCCGCATCAAAATCAAAGCCTACTTGAACGCAACTCCAGAAATCAAAACGGCCTCCAATATCTTTTTGTGTGCCAATTGGATGGAACGCGAAACCTATGATTTCTATGGCATTCACTTCAGCGGTCATCCGCAACTGAAACGCATTTTGAATATGGATGAAATGTTGTCGTTTCCGATGCGCAAAGAATTTCCCATGGAAGACAGCGGCCGAACCGACAAAGACGATCGTTACTTCGGAAGAACCACCACCAACGCCTAATTTACGACATCATGTCAGAACTTTTATTACCGCCCGAACACCGTTATGCGAAAATCATCAAGGAAACCTTGAACGAAGAAGGAAACGAACTTTCTATCTTGAATTTAGGCCCTACGCATCCGGCGACCCACGGAATTTTCCAAAACATCTTGTTAATGGATGGAGAACGCATCGTCGAAGCTGAACCAACCATTGGGTATATTCACCGTGCTTTCGAAAAAATTGCCGAGAATCGTCCGTTTTACCAAATTACACCACTTACCGACCGAATGAATTATTGTTCGTCGCCCATCAACAACATGGGCTGGTGGATGACCTTAGAAAAATTATTGGGCATTGAAGTGCCCAAACGTGCGCAATACCTTCGTGTGATTGTGATGGAGTTGGCGCGTATTACCGATCACCTGATATGCAACTCGATTTTAGGAGTAGATACCGGAGCCTATACTGGCTTTTTGTATGTATTTCAATTCCGCGAAAAAGTATACGAGATCTACGAAGAAATTTGTGGGGCTCGATTGACAACCAACATGGGTCGTATCGGTGGATTTGAGCGCGATTGGTCGCCCGAAGCCTTCCGAAAATTGGAAGTGTTTTTGGAAGAATTCCCGGTTGCCTGGAAAGAATTTGAAAACTTGTTTGAGCGCAACCGAATCTTCATTGACCGTACAGTAAATGTAGGCGGAATTACAGCCGAACAAGCCATGGCCTATGGATTTACAGGGCCTAATTTACGTGCGGCAGGGGTGGATTATGATGTGCGTGTTTCTGAACCGTATTCGTCCTACGAAGATTTTGAATTTATTGTTCCGGTAGGGAAATCGGGTGATACCTACGATCGTTTTTGCGTGCGCAACGCTGAGGTTTGGGAAAGCATCAGCATCATCAAACAAGCCTTGGCCAAATTGCCCGAAGGTCCGTATCATGCCGATGTACCCGATTACTATTTGCCACCAAAAGAAGACGTATACACCACCATGGAATCCTTGATTTATCACTTTAAAATTGTGATGGGCGAAGTGCCGGTTCCCGTTGCCGAAGTGTATCATGCCGTTGAAGGCGGAAACGGAGAATTAGGTTTTTACTTGGTAACCGACGGCAGTAGAACCCCGTATCGTTTGCATTTCCGCAGACCGTGTTTCATTTATTACCAAGCGTATCCCGAGATGATCAAAGGCGCTTTGTTATCAGATGCCATTGTCATCTTATCCAGCTTAAATGTGATTGCCGGCGAATTAGACGCCTAAGCCATCCGATTGAATAAAAAACATTTTTGACCCGAGGACGTAGCATTCAGAATTAAAATAAAAATGGAAAAAACGCAGCATAAACAAGAGATAAGCATCACCGATTCGTTGATGGCTCGCATCAATGAGTTAATCAGTCATTATCCTGCCGATAAACGCAAATCAGCCTTATTGCCGGTTTTGCATGAGGTACAAGATGCACACGACAACTGGTTGAGTATTGAGTTGCAAGACAAGGTGGCCGAAATCCTTCAGATTAAACCCATCGAGGTATATGAAGTGGTGAGTTTTTACACCATGTATAATCGTAGACCCGTTGGCAAATACATGTTTGAGTTTTGTCAAACCTCTCCTTGTTGTTTAAACGGCGTTGAAAACTTAATGGATTATACTTGTGAAAAATTGGGTGTTGGAGTAGGTGAACCTACCGCCGATGGCCTTTTTGAAGTACGCGGAGTAGAATGTTTAGGCGCTTGCGGCTATGCTCCAATGATGCAATTGGGTGATTTTTACCAAGAACACCTTACCCCAGAAAAAATGGATCAGTTGATCGACGATTGTAAAGCAAACAAAATCATGTTACACGATAAATAATATGTCACAAAAAATATTATTAGATAAAATTAACGTTCCTGGCATTAAAACCTACGAAGTCTATCGCCAAAACGGCGGCTATGCTTCGGTAGAAAAAGCCTTGAAAACCCTTACACCCGATGAGGTGGTAGAAGAAGTAAAAACTTCGGGACTACGCGGACGTGGTGGCGCAGGATTTCCAACCGGAATGAAATGGAGTTTCATTGACAAAAAATCAGGGAAACCCAGACATTTGGTATGCAACGCCGATGAATCAGAGCCCGGAACTTTCAAGGACCGTTTTTTGATGGAGTACATTCCGCATTTGTTGATCGAAGGAATGATCACCTCAAGTTATGCCTTGGGTTGTAACTTATCCTATATCTACATCCGTGGCGAATACATGTGGGTGTACAAAATTTTAGAAAGAGCCCTAGCCGAAGCGCGTGCAGCCGGTTGGTTGGGAAAAAATATATTGGGAACCGGATATGATTTAG
>JAPLEX010000005.1 GCA_026390995.1 Flavobacterium sp. | reverse complement strand
TTAAAAAATAAATAATATTATTTCAAGTTGACAAAACCTGAAACTTGAAACCTGAAACAAGAAAAACAACATGTTCGAATTCAAACTGCCCAAAATGGGTGAAAGCATTACCGAAGCCACCATCATCAACTGGGTAAAAGCAGTAGGCGATTACGTAGAAGCCGAGGAAATTATTTTGGAAGTCGCCACCGATAAAGTAGACAGCGAAGTGGCCTCGCCAATTTCGGGCGTGATTACTGAAATCCGTTTTCAGAAGAATGATGTGGTTGAGGTAGGGACTGTGTTGGCGCTAATTAGCCCCCAAGCCCCCAAAGGGGGTCTGCAAAATGCTAGTAAAGATAGTTCAGCGGGAAGTGGGGAGTTGGAAGTGGGAAGTGTAAAACGGGCAACGCTACAACCGACAACGAACAACCACCAACGGACAACCGACAACTTCATCAGCCCTCTCATTATCTCTATCGCCCAAAAAGAAAATCTCTCCATCGAAGAATTGCAAGCCATTCCAGGATCAGGAGCCGACGGGCGTTTGCAAAAAAGCGATGTATTTACGTATCTAAAAAATAGAAAATATCCACTTCAAAGTCAAAAGTCAAAAGTCGAAAGTCCAAAGTCAGCGTTTCCAACTCCAAAAATTAATTTTGTAGAAGGTAAGGACCGCCTCGTCGAGATGGATCGCATGCGCAAGCTCATTGCCGATCACATGGTGTATTCCAAGCAGACGTCGCCGCACGTGACGTCGTTTATTGAGGTGGATGTGACCAATTTGGTGCAGTGGCGCAACGAAAACAAAGAGGCATTTCAGGCCAAATACCAGCAAAAGCTCACCTTTACACCGGTGTTTGTGCAGGCTGTAGCAATGGCCATTCAGGATTATCCGATGATCAATGTTTCGGTTGATGGCAATACCATTGTGGTGCATCAGGACATTAATATCGGAATGGCGACCGCTTTACCTTCCGGAAATTTAATTGTACCGGTAGTAAAAAATGCCAATCAAAAAGAGTTAGTTGCCTTGGCCACCGATGTTAATTTTTTGGCCGATGCGGCTCGAACGAATCAATTAAAACCCGAACACATTCAGGGCAGTACCTTTACGATATCCAATGTAGGCACCTTTGGCAGTTTGATGGGAACGCCCATCATCAACCAACCCGAAGTGGCCATTTTGGCCTTTGGCCTCATCAAAAAAAGAGCCGAAGTGCTCAGCACGCCGCAAGGCGACGAAATTGCCATACGCAGCATGATGTATTTGTCACTATCCTTTGACCACCGCGTAGTCGATGGCTTTTTGGGCGGATCCTTTTTGCGCAAAGTAGGCGATTACCTCGAACAATTTTCAACTCAACAATCTATTTAAAATACCTTAGACCATGTCTTATCACATTTCAATTACCCAGGCTACTTCAACAAACGTTCAAAACGTGGACATCAACAACATTCCCATGGGCAACGCCTTTACCGATCACATGTTTGTGTGTGATTACGAAAACGGTGCTTGGGTTAATCCTAGAATAGAGCCTTTACGCGCCTTGCCGATGCATCCTGCTTCGATGGCCTTGCATTATGGTCAAGCCATTTTTGAAGGCATGAAAGTAACTATGGGTCAAGACCAAACGCCTTTGTTGTTTCGCCCCGAAAAAAATGCAGCGCGATTAAACAAAAGCGCCGACAGAATGGGCATGCCCGAATTTCCTGAAGATTTGTTTTTACAAGCCTTGATCGAGTTTGTGCGCATTGAACGCAATTGGGTACCCACCCAAGAAGGAAGTGCCTTGTATTTGCGTCCGTTTATGTATGCCGACGAGTCCTTTATTGGGATGCGTGCCGCTACACACTATAAGTTCATCATCATGGCCTCTCCCGCAGGGCCATACTTTAATCGCCGCATTCGGTTGTATGCCGAAACACAGTATGTACGTGCCGTAAATGGCGGAACGGGCGAAGCCAAAGCAGCAGGTAACTACGCTGCCGCCATTCGTCCTACCGAGTTTGCCAAAGCCAAAGGCTACGATCAGGTGTTGTGGTTGGATCCCAATCAGTTTGAATACGTGCAAGAAGTAGGCACCATGAATATCTTTTTTAAAATTGCCGGTACTTTCTATACGCCCGATTTGAGTGGTTCGATCTTGGCCGGTGTTACGCGCATGAGTGTGATTGAATTGTTGAAACACAAAGGCTACGAAGTGGTTGAACGCCCTATTTCTTTGACCGAAATTAAAAAAGCCATCGCCGACGGCACGCTCGAAGAAGGATTTGGCGTGGGAACGGCCGTAGGCATTGCCTTGATTGACGAAATTGGTAACGAAAAGTTTACCTTAAAATTCCCTGAATCCAATCCGGTGGGTGACGAAATCAATACCCAAATCAACGAAATCAAAGTACAAAAATCACCCGATGTGTTGCATTGGTTAGTATCCGTTAAGTAAATACAGCTATTTCCCATGCTTACAAAATCAATTTTAGCGCGTGCATTTGCCACTATGGCCACTGCCAAAGCCATGACTGCGCTGTACGAAGACAATTTTAAAGTCGTTTCCAAATATGTGCACGCCACTTCCCGTGGCCACGAAGCCATTCAGATTGCGATGGCCATGCAGTTGTTGCCGCAAGATTATGCTTTTCCTTATTACCGGGACGATTCGATGTTGCTCGGTATTGGCATGCAGCCCTATGATTTGATGTTGCAATTGATGGCTAAACGAGATGACCCTTTTTCCGGTGGCCGCACCTATTATTGCCATCCGAGTTTGAATGTGGCCGACAAACCCAAAATTCCGCACCAATCCTCGGCTACTGGGATGCAAGCCATTCCGGCTACCGGAGCTGCCATGGGATTTTGGTACCAAGAAAATACAGGAATTGCTCCCGAAAATGAAGCCAAACCATTCGTGGTTTGTTCTTTAGGAGACGCTTCTGTTACCGAAGGCGAAATTGCCGAAGCCTTGCAAATGGCGGCCTTAAAGCAATTGCCCATCTTGTATTTGGTACAAGACAATGGATGGGATATTTCGGCCAATGCCAAAGAAACCCGCGCCCAAAATGCCTTTGAATATGCGAAGGGATTTCATGGAATTGAAGCCATTTCGATAGACGGGGCCAACTTTACAGAGAGTTACTTGGCCTTGCAAAACGTAGTTAAAACCATTCGGGAAGAACGCCGACCTTTTTTGGTGCACGCCAAAGTGCCCTTGCTCAATCACCATACTTCGGGGGTGCGCATGGAATGGTACCGTGATGATTTGGACGAAGCGAAATCTAGAGATCCCTATCCGGTGTTGATACAACAGTTGTTGGCTGCCGGATGTACAACAGAAGAAATTAAACAAATAGAAAATACCGCAGTTGCCCTAGTGCAAGCCGATTTTGATCGGGCACAACTGGCCGATGATCCTTCACCAGCCGATTTATTTACCCACGATTTTGCGCCAACACCCATTACGGCTGAGGTGGGCGAACGCAATCCGGAGCGAGACGAAAAAGTGGTGATGGTAGACTGTGCCTTGTTTGCCGTAGAAGAATTGATGCGTCAACACCCCGAATGTTTGTTATACGGACAAGATGTAGGGGCTCGTTTGGGTGGTGTGTTTCGCGAAGCGGCTACCTTGGCACAAAAATTTGGGGATGCCCGTGTGTTCAATACACCCATTCAAGAAGCCTTTATTGTGGGTTCTACAGTTGGGATGTCGGCCGTAGGCTTGAAGCCCATTGTTGAGGTGCAATTTGCCGACTACATTTGGCCGGGCCTCAACCAATTGTTTACCGAGGTGAGTCGTTCCTGTTATTTGTCCAATGGCAAATGGCCGGTAAGCATGATCTTGCGTGTGCCGATTGGGGCTTATGGCAGTGGAGGTCCGTATCATTCTTCGTCGGTAGA
>JAPLEX010000078.1 GCA_026390995.1 Flavobacterium sp. | reverse complement strand
AAACCTTTGCCAAAGAAGTAGTGGGCATAGATGCCAATGATTATCTGGAATTTACCAATTACAAAGACAGTCCGTATTATGAGAAAATGGTGTTGCCAGTGCCCGATAACTGGAGTTATGATTTGGTCTACAATGTGCCCATGACCGAGCTCACCGACATCATTGATTATGCCTTGTCAAAAGGATATTCTATAGCCTGGTCTTCAGATGTATCAGAACCCTATTTCAGTTGGAAAAATGGCGTAGCTTTTGTACCCGATTTAGACTTGAATAACATTAGCCCCGAACAAAAAAAGACCTTGTTTGATGGGCCAACTCCCGAGAAAAAAGTAACTGAAGACTTGCGATTAGAAGGCTTATATAACCTGACTACTACTGATGATCACGCGATGCAAATTGTGGGTGTATCCAAGGATCAAAACGGAAGAGAATACTACAAAGTAAAAAATTCGTGGGGAGAATCAAATGATTACAAAGGGTTTTTGTATGTAACCAAGGCCTATGTGCAACTCAAATCAACTGGAATTTTGCTACACAAATTGGGTGTTCCTAAAAGTACCAAGCAAAAAATTAAAGTATTGTAGTTTAGGTTTCAAGCCAATTGGCTAAAATGGCTTTGCCGTGAGGAGTTAAGATACTTTCTGGATGAAATTGAAGGCCGTAAATGGGAAGACTTTTGTGTTTAATTGATTGGATGCAGCCCTCTTGATCTTCGGCTGTGATTTCTAGACAATCGGGAAAATCCTGTTTAGATATGGCCCAAGAATGATAACGGCCTACGTGAATAGGATGCGTCAAATTGTGATAGATTTTTTCAGAGGCATCCAACACAGTGATTGAACTCGCTTGTCCATGTACAACCGCGGACAAATTTTCTAAGGTGGCGCCAAAATATTCTCCAATGGCTTGATGACCCAAGCAAATGCCTAATATTTTTTTGGTATTGGCATAATGATGCAGTACTTGCATGGTGAGTCCAGCATCTTTAGGCAAACCCGGACCTGGGGAGAGAATAATGGCGTCAAAATCCTGCAAGTCTTCTAAGTCAAATTGATCATTGCGAAACACGGTAACCGCACAACCCAATCCTTCGAAGTAATGCACCAAATTAAAGGTGAAACTGTCGTAATTGTCAATGATAACAAGCTGTTGTGTATTGCTCACAGTAAATAAATTGAATTGCGAATGTAGGATATTAAATAAAAAAACACGCCGACTAGGGCGTGTTTTTTGTGGGATAAAAAGGATGGGTATTAGTAAACCATTTTAATTTTTAAATCAAAATCGTCGTAGATGGCTTTGTCACCAAGACTTCCCAAAAAGGTTTCAGAACCGTATTGTACATCATATTTTGCACGATTAATTTTTACATCCGCTGTAGCACCAGTAGCCGAAGTTACCAAAGTAAAGGTTACCGGATTCATTTTTCCTTTGATCGTTAAATCTGCCACAACGGTATAGGTAGTAGCATTTACGGGTGTTACTTTTTTAAATGCCAAAGTAGCTGTTGGGAAATTATCAACACCAAAAAAATCATCAGCTTTCAAGTGTCCGTCCAATTTGTCTTTGTATTCGCCCGTTAAGTCGGTAGTTGAGATTGATTTCATGTCAACGATAAAATCACCACCTACTACTTTATTGTTTTTAAACGTAAAGATTCCACTCAAAAAATTAATGGTTCCTTCGTGTTGTCCGGTTACTTTTTTACCGGTCCAGTGAATTGAGCTCGCAAGCGGTTTGATTTTTTTAACTTGTGCTGAGCTTATGGTTATGCTCACTAATGCAAGTAATACTAAGGCTGTTTTTTTCATAGTTTTTGTTTTTAAAGGGTGAATATTAAAGGGTTATAAATAATTCAGTTTGAGATTTTCTCACTTTAATCAAGTTTTGTTGTTTGTCATCTACGTGACGATAACCTAGTGCAGCCAATGCAACTGCGTGCAGCCTTTTTTCTTGCAATCCCAAAATGTTGTTCACAGCACTGGGATTAAAGCCTTCCATAGGCGTGGCATCGATGCGCAAATCAGCAGCTGCATTTAATAGGTTGCCTAAGGCCAAATACACTTGTTTGGCAGTCCAGTTTTCTTTGGTTATTTGGTCCATTTTGGTTACGCTGTTCACAACCATCGTTCGAAATCCGGCTAAGGCTTCTTCGTTTATTCCTCTGGTAGATGCTATAGAAGCCATGTAGGATTCTATTTCGGCTTCACCTACTTGGTGTTGGCTGGCGAAAACAAATAAATGTGAGGCGTCTACCACTTGTGTTTGTCCAAAGGCCGCCACTTGCAATTGAGCGCGCAGATCAGGATTTTCTACGATCAACACTTTGTATGGTTGTAATCCCAAGGAAGATGCAGTTAGTCGAACCGCTTCTTTTAAAATATCGAGGTCGCTGGATGAAATTTTTTGGGTTGCATCAAATTTTTTTGTGGCGTATCTCCAATTTTGACTTTCTATAAATTGATTCATTTGTGTGGGATTATATTAGGGGTTGGGTTCTGTATTTTTCTAAAAGCGCATTCAGTAATTCGGCTTCATAGGTGCTTAAATTGTCCACTTGCTGTTGTTCAAATTGTTCTACTTTAGGGTCAATTACAAGCAATAAATCCATGCCTTTTTTGGTAATGTGTACCTCAATTTTTCTACGGTTTTGCGAACAAATTTCTCGGGTAACCAATTCTTTTACCAAGAGTTTATCTACTATTCTTGTAGTGTTACTGGTTTTGGCAATCATGCGTTCTTGAATGAGGCACATGTTGGCTGGGTTTCCGTTTTGTCCCCGAAGGATGCGCAAGACATTAAATTGTTCTGCCGAAATCTCAAATGGCTTTAAGATTTCATTAAACTTATCATGCAATACGTTTTGGGTATATAAAATATTGATCACCGTTTTTTTTGGCAAGTCCAAAGAAGCAGAAAGTGGTGTCAAAAGATTCATTAGTATAGGTACAATAGTTGTAGGTACAAATGTATAGGTGAAATTGGTATAAACAAGAAAACAGTTGTTAAAGTTTATTAAATAGTTTTCAGCCTGAGCCTGTCGTTTTGAAAATGAGTAGCAATAGCAGCAAAAATTCTATTATTAAAAAAAAAAAAATACGAAATGAATTTATCGCAAGAAGAATGGACAAGCCAGTTGGCAGCCGACGACAATGCTGTAGTGCTCGATGTACGTACAGCAGAAGAATGTGCCGAAGGTATTTTACCCAATGCCCTAATGATTGATATCTACAAAGGCCAAGGGTTTATTTATCAAGTAGAAAAATATCTATGTCTATTGCAAAGCAGGAGGCCGAAGTGCCCAAGCCTGTTCGATCATGAATCAATTGGGATTTGCCAATACCTACAACCTAATGGGCGGATTTATGCACTGGGAAGGCGAAGTGTGTTTGCCTTAATTAGCGGTTTTTTTCAAAATTGATTACTTCTTTTACTCGTTCAAAGGACAGGGGTTTCCCAATATATCCTTTTAAAATCGGGTATTCCTTTGATTTTCGAACATCTTTTTCGTTCAAAGAAGAGGTGATAATATAAATCGACATTTTTGAAACGCTTTCAGCTGGTAGTTCTTTTATGGCATCGAGCAATTCAAAGCCATTTATTTCGGGCATGTTGATGTCTAGAAACACGAGAGTCGGTTCGGCTTTGTGAGAAACAAACCGTTCTTTTATAAATGCTAATGCTTCACTACTCGAGATAAAATCAGCGATATCAGCCTCTTCATCAACCTGCCGAATTACTTTGGCATGGATAAAATTAAATATCGAATCGTCGTCAATTAATACGTAAAACATAAACTTGAAGATTATTTTTTATTCCAACAAATATACAAACCTAAATCATTTATTGATTAGGTAAATCACTCTTTTAAAAACAGTTACCAATTTTTTATGCTGCATTTTTCAGTTGCACAACTGGCAATTAGGTCGGCCGTTGAAATGTGTGTCAAATTTGATTTCAACAAAACTCTTTTTTGCTTGGCCAATTTCTTCAACTCAATTCCCTCACAAAATCTGCGCAATTGGGTTTCGGTTTCTATGGCTAATCCGGGAACGGCAATTAAATTCCCATCATCATCCTTGGCGGCCATGGTAAAATAACAGGAGTTGGTGTGTTGCGCAATTCCTGTAGTATTTCCCACGTAGTTTACCGAAGCTTTCAACGAAAGCAAATCGCCCACTTCTACCGGATTCAAAAACTCCACACCATCTACCGCTACTGTTACACAATAACTCGCACAGTGCTTGGTAGCCGTTACATACGCCACTTTGTCCATGAGCGAAAGTAAAATTCCTCCGTGTACTTTTCCACCAAAATTGGCATACGAAGGCAACATGAGTTCGGTAATGGTCGTTTCGGAATCGGTGATTTTTTTGAATTGCATGGGATTGTTTTTGTGGTGTTACAATAGTACGAAAAAATGGGTTAGCTGTCAGCTGTCAGCGGTTAGCTTTTAGCTGTCAGCTCTCAGCTTTTAGCATTTAGCTTTTGGATGAGTGGGGAGTTGGAAGTGGGAAGCGGGAAGTTAACCGAGAACGGTATAAGATAATAGACGAATAGATCTGAGATGAAAGACAGTTCTAAGAACGTACCTAAAACCTACCACCTAAAACCTACAACCGAGAACGGACAACGCACAACCGACAACGATATAAGAGGAGTGAAGTGGGAAGTGGGAAGCTGGAAGCTGGAAGTGGGAAGTTGGAAGTTGGGAGCTGGAAGATGGAAGCGGGAAGTTTATATAAAATAGTATAGGCGCTTTTTTGCAAATTTTCAACAGACAACCGAGAACAAACAACCGAGAACGCATAACGCACAACAGACAACAGTAAAGAGAGTAGCTTCGCTCAGCACCACCGTTCCGTTCCTGCAAATGCAATTGCCTGTCTTTTGCAAAGCCAGACGTCTATAAATGAAAAAATCCATTCAAGTGAACTTGATGGATTTTTAAATTTACAGCCGCAATGCAATTGCGCTTGGTGTGGAGTCGGGGAGAGTCGAACTCCCGTCCAAACAAGCAACTAAAGAGCTTTCTACACGTTTATTTTCTGAATGGATTTTCGTCAATCGGCTCGGTCAGAAACAACCACCAATTCCTTAGCTTTTTTGGTTTTCGTAACAGCCTCAAAGCGCAACTGTTCTTAGATTCTAATTTACGATTCACCTGTATCGACCGCCTAGAATCAGGGCTTTCGAGGTGAATCTGGCTTTCCTACCTAGTAGGACAAGGCTAATCTTACTTTAATTCAGATTATGCAGCTAGAGCGTAGTTTCCTTCGCCGTGTATAGTTTTGAAGCTTTTTTTTACGAGAACGGCCTCATTTCTCGACGTGCTTACTGTTCAATTCGACTTGCTGTCAAAACCAGTCGACCCCAGTTTAATTAATAATTAAAAATGAAAAATTAATAATTGTTAATTAGGCTGCAAATATAACGATAAAGTATGCGTTGGTTTTCTTAGCGAAGCGTTAAAAACAAATTGTTTCCAAAATTAGTTGATGGAGGAGCCAAGAACCTGCTGTCCGCTGTATCTTTTGTGTCGAACGCCGCCCCAAAAGGATGCCGCTTCCATCAGGGCTAGATGCACTTTTTCAGCACACCCCAATTTTTCATTATTAATTATTAATTTTTAATTATTCATCCTCCTCCATTTCAAACGGATAATCTCCAAACAAGGAAGCGAGTTTTCTACTGGCATAGACGTTTTTGGTAAACTTATTCGAGAGCCCAATGATGGTGACATTCTCGTCGAGCAACGTAATGTAGGTCGAGGTGCTGCCGTGCCACCAGCCGTTGTGAAAGTAAAAGTTTTTGCCGTTTTCCCATTCCATCATGCGGATGCCCAAGCCATAATTTTTCACGCCTTTGCGTTCGTTGCTGTAGCCTTGGTAAATTTGTTTGCGCAGTTCTGGGCTCACAAACTGATCCGATTTTCGAGCTAAATCAAATTTCAATAAATCGCGGGGCGTACTGTATATGTTCTTATCACCATAGACCGCATCCAAATAATCATAAGCCAAACGGACGTTATTGCCTTTGTAGGATGGCATGGCGGTTTCTTGGGCTTTGTCCAATTCAAACACAAAACTGTGGCTCATGCCCAAGGGAGTAAAAATCATTTTTTGAATGGCTTCAGGGTAGCGCAGTCCCGTAATTTTCTCGATCACCAAAGCCAAAATCGCGTAGTTGGTGTTGCAGTAACTAAAATGGCTGTTGGAGGGGCTTTCCAATTGGATATTTTTTTTGCCGAGCAAACGCAACACGTCTTCGTTGCTCAAGGTTTGGTTGCGGTCCCACACGCCAGGATCTTCGGTAAAATAGGCGTAATTGCGCATGCCACTGCGGTGTGCCAACAAACTCCGAATGGTCACTTCGGGATACGGAAAACTCGGTAAGATGCTGTTTATTTTTTGGTCTAGACTAATCTGGTTTTTATTCACCAACAACAAAACGGCCGTGGCGGTAACGACTTTACTCACCGAGGCAATGTGCAAAGGAGTCTCAGCCGTGATAGGCGTTTGGGTTTCCCGTTTGCCTATGCCTTGGTAACGCTCGTAAATGATTTGTCCGTTTTTGGCTACCAAGAAACTCAAATTGGATTGGTCGCTGCTCCAAAACTTGGAACAAAATTTATCAATCGCATACCGTTTATCGGCAATATAATTGCGGGATAATTTGGAGTAATTTACTTGAGAAGGCAATAAAATTGGGATGCGGCCATCAATCATATCCGAGAGCTCAGATCCGGTTCGATCTTGTTTCGTACATGCCCAAGGCCGTAAAAACAAAACGGATAAAACGAGTATAAAGAGTAGTAAAAATCGACGCATTGCAAGGCTTTAAAAATCAAATATAGCTAAACGCAGTACGGCCGCTAGCAGTAACTTATTAACCAAGGAGCTGTTTTTATTAACTATTTGGGCTAATGTTTTGACTTTCAGGAATTCGTGTATTTCCAGTTTTCGAAAAATTGAGGTTGAAAAGGTTGCCGTAAAAATGTACCTTTGGGACCATTAAATCCAAAAAGGAATATGAAATTCGGAATCATCAAAGAACGCAAGACCCCGCCAGATCGCCGAGTGGTTTTTTCTCCACAAGCCTTAGTCGCCCTAAAAAATCAATTTCCTCAGGCCGAGATCAAAGTCGAATCGTCTGATATTCGTGTTTTTTCTGACGAAGAATACCAACAAGCCGGATTTGAAGTAACCACCGATTTATCCGATTGCGACGTGTTATTTGGTGTGAAAGAAGTGCCAGTAGACGCCTTGATTCCCAACAAAAAATATTTTTTCTTTTCGCACACCATAAAAAAACAGCCCTACAACCGAAAATTGTTGCAAGCCATTTTAGCCCAAAATATCGATCTATCCGACCACGAAACCATCGTAGATGCACAATACAAACGCCTCATCGGTTTTGGGCGTTACGCTGGAATTGTGGGCGCTTACAACGGATTGCGTGGCTTTGGATTGAAATACGAATTGTTCAACATTCCCAAAGCCGAGAGCTTGAGTGGAAAAGATGCACTCATTGCCAAACTTAAACGCCAAATCTTGCCACCCATCAAAATTGTATTGACCGGAAAAGGCAAAGTGGCCATGGGGGCCAAAGAAATTTTGGATGGCATGAAAATCAAAGAAGTGAGCGCCACCGATTTTTTAACCAAAATATATTCAGAGCCCGTATATACCCAAATTGATGTGTTAGATTACAACAAACGCCAAGACGGAACACCTTCGTCTAAAGCTGATTTTTACGCTAATCCTTCTGACTACACCTCTGATTTTGAACGTTTCTCCAAAGTAGCCGATGTGTTTATGGCGGGGCATTTTTACGGCAATGATGCGCCAGCGATTCTCACACGAGACATGCTGCAAGCGCCCGATTGCAATATTCGTGTTGTAGCGGATATTTCCTGTGATGTAGATGGCCCAATTGCTTGCACGCTCCGAGCTTCAACCATCGCCGATCCGTTTTTTGGGTATTTGCCCAGCGAACACCAAGAAGTTCCCTACATGCATCCGGCTGCTATTGTCGTGATGTCAGTTGATAATTTGCCTTGCGAATTGCCCAACGATGCCAGTGTGGGTTTTGGCGAAACGTTTTTAGCCCACGTAATTCCTGCTTTTTTTAATAACGACCAAGACCAATTGTTGGCTCGCGCACAACTCACTGCGCAGGGAAAATTAACGCCGCGATTTGCGTATTTGCAAGAGTATGTAAATGAAAAATAACCAAATAGTATTTCAGTAATTGTAGTATACCATGAAAAAAATCACGCTTATCCTATTGCTTAGTGTTGCCTTACATTCCATTGCACAACAAGTTCAATCGCCCAATCACAATTGTACACTTTCGTTTCAATTGGCCGAAAAAGGGACACCAACTTATACCGTTGCTTAC
Source organism: Flavobacterium sp. (assembly GCA_026390995.1). Classification (GTDB taxonomy): domain Bacteria; phylum Bacteroidota; class Bacteroidia; order Flavobacteriales; family Flavobacteriaceae; genus Flavobacterium. Next base: position 2,230 of record JAPLEX010000078.1, on the reverse strand, counting down.
AAAAATAAGCCGGTTGTATTAAGGAGTTTGTTGGGAATTTACCTGAAAGACAAGGCCAATTTGGCTACTCATTTCACCGTGTCGGACACCAAAACCAGCAGTGTAAACGAAAGCTGGAAACCCGTATTGGGGGAAAAATCGGTCTACCTAAACCAGTATAACGAGTTGGTGGTATCCCTAACGCAAATGGCTACGGATCGCAAACTGAATTTGATTTTTCGCGTATTTAATGAAGGCGTTGCGTTTCGTTACGAAGTGCCCAAACAAGCCAATTTATCTTATTTTGTGATCTCTGAAGAGAAATCCGAATTTAACCTGGCTGGCGATCACAAAGCCTTTTGGTTGCCCGGTGATTACGACAGCCAAGAATACCCGTATTCCGAATCAAAAATATCCCAAATCAATACCGATAGGATAGACAAAAACAACGGTATTGCCTTAAAAACGATTCAAAATAAATTCCGCGTGCAAACGCCGTTGCAGTTGAAATCGGCTGACGGCTTGTACATCAATCTATTTGAAGCCGCGGTAAACAATTACCCGGTAATGCATCTCGATGTAGTGCCTGCTGAATTTAAATTTACCTCCAATTTGGTTCCCAATGCGTTGGGAGATAAAGCCTATTTGCGCACTCCTTTTGCATCGCCTTGGAGAACGATAATGGTGAGTGATGATGCCCGTGATATTGTGGGTTCCAAAATGATTTTCAACCTCAATGAACCTTGTAAACTCGACGATACTTCTTGGATAAAACCCATGAAATACGTTGGGATATGGTGGGAAATGCATGTGGGCGTTGCGACCTGGGATTATGCAGGATCACAGAATGCCCAAAATGCAGCGGGGAATTTAATTCCATCTGGGCGCCACGGTGCCACGACTGCCAAAACCAAAAAATACATTGATTTTGCAGCCAAACACGGTTTTGATGGCGTATTGGTCGAAGGGTGGAATACCGGCTGGGAAGATTGGTTTGGCAACTGGAAAGAAGATGTATTTGATTTTACAACCCCTTACCCTGATTTTGACATAGCAGAAATTTCGAACTATGCCAAAGCCAAAAACGTAAAAATGATCATGCACCACGAAACCTCAGGTTCGGTAGGCAATTACGAAAGACACTTGGATCGCGCGTTTGAAAACATGATCAAATACAATTATCCAGCGGTAAAAACCGGTTATGTAGGGCGCATTATTCCGCGTGGTGAATTCCATGACGGACAAGCCATGGTTAATCATTACAATTTTGTGGCCCAACGAGCGGCCGATTATAAACTAATGGTGAATTCGCACGAAAGTTCTCACCTAACCGGCTACAACCGAACCTATCCCAATTACATCGCTGCCGAAGCCGCCCGCGGAAATGAGTTCAATGCCTGGAGTATGGGCAATCCGCCTATGCACGAAACCATTTTGCCGTTTACCCGCTTGTTGGGAGGCCCTATGGATTATACCCCAGGGATTTTTGAGATCAAAATGAATGTCTACGACAAAAATAAAAAAGAACAAGTACATACTACTTTGGCAAAGCAATTGGCGCTCTATGTTACGATGTATTCGCCCATCCAAATGGCGGCCGATTTGCCCGATAATTATGAGAAATACCCCGATGCTTTTCAGTTCATCAAAGACGTAGCGGTAGATTGGCAAGACAGCAAGTATTTGGAAGCCGAACCCGGCGATTACCTCACGGTTGTGCGGAAAGCCAAGAATTCAGAAAAATGGTTTTTGGGCGCAATAACCGACGAAAATGCGCGTAAATCTGCCTTGGTTTTAGACTTTTTAACCAAAGGGCAAAAATACAAGGCGATTATCTACCAAGACGCTAAAACTGCACATTGGGAAAGCAATCCCAAAGCCTATGAAATCAAATCGCTTACAGTTACGTCTAAATCGAAGTTGGATTTGAATTTAGTTGCTGGAGGCGGAACGGCCATTAGTTTTGAGCCGATTCAGTAGATTGGAATAGGGTGTTTCGCAAACGTTGTATTACACGGAACTTTAGTGCAATGAAATCGATTTCGTTAATAACTATTCACGAATTTTAGGTCGTCATTTTATATTAAACCTATATTTATGAAAATTTTGAACAAAAGGAACCAGTTCTGGCTATTCAAAAAAAAATTAACCAAAACCAACTTAAAAAATTACTTATGAATTCAGTACAAACTAAAACCAATTGGGCACAATTCATTCCGCTCGTTACCGTTTTCTTCTTTTGGGGATTTGT
>JAPLEX010000019.1 GCA_026390995.1 Flavobacterium sp. | reverse complement strand
ATCGGGAAAATCGTTTACCCAAGCCTATAGCCTGAAAGCCCGACGTGCTAATTCACGTTTTCGCAGCAGTTACAGTTCGGCCGATATGATTTATTTGCTCATGCCCGATCGATTTGCCAACGGAAATCCCAACAACGACAGCACGCCAACAACGATAGAAAAAGCCAATAGAGCCAATCCAGGAGGTCGTCACGGAGGCGATATTGAAGGAATAATTCAGCACTTGGATTACATTCAATCCTTGGGTGCTACTGCAGTTTGGAGTACGCCACTATGCGAAGACAATGACGCGCGCGGCTCCTATCACGGCTACGGCCAATCAGATGTGTATCAAATTGATTCCCGCTACGGAACGAATGCCGATTACACCAACCTCAGTGCGGCTTTACACCAACGCGGCATGAAAAATATCCTGGATTATGTGACCAATCCTTGGGGTGCGGCCCATTGGATGATGAGCGATTTGCCAGCCTATGATTGGATTCATCAATTTCCAGGCTATGCCCAAACCAATTACCACATGAGCACGCAGTTTGATCCGCATGCGGCCACTGACGATGCGCGTTTGTGTGCCGACGGTTGGTTTGTAAAATCCATGCCCGATTTAAATCAGTCGAACCCATTGGTGTTAAATTACCTTACGCAAAATGCCCTATGGTGGATCGAATCGGCCGATTTGGATGGATTTCGCGTAGATACCTATTCGTACAATGACAAAAAAGGCATCGCCCAATGGACCAAAGCCATCACCGATGAATACCCCCATTTTAATATTGTGGGCGAGGTGTGGATGCAAGATCAAGCGCAAATGGCCTATTGGCAAAAAGACAGCCCAATTGCTGCCATTCAGCACTACAATTCCTATTTGCCATCGGTTATGGATTTTACTTTGCAACAAGTAATCAACGACGGGGTGTTCAACGAAGACCAAGCCACATGGAGTAAGGGTTTGATTAAACTCTACGATAATTTTACCAACGATTTCTTGTACCCCAATACCGATAATTTATTGGTATTTGCCGAAAACCACGACACCAATCGCTTCAACGAAATCTACCAAGGCGATTTCAATAAATACCAAATGGCCATGAGTGTGTTGGCTACGGTGCGCGGTATTCCGCAGTTGTATTACGGTTCCGAAATTGGAATGGCGGGTAACAAAGAAAAGGGCGATCCCGACATTCGACATGATTTTCCTGGCGGATGGGCTACTGGCCGAAACGAAACCCAACAAAAATATTTTGATTTTACTGCTAAATTATTCAATTGGCGTAAAGCAAAAACGGTAATTCATACCGGAAAAATGACGCATTATTTGCCTCAAAATAATGTGTATGTGTACTTCCGATACAACGAGCAAGAGTCGGTTATGGTGGTTTTGAATAATAATTCAACTCCCCAAAAAATAAATTTATCACGCTTTCACGAGCAAATTAGTGGCTACCGTTCCGCTAGTGAGGTAATGAATGGACAGTTGATTTCATTAGATAAAGAAGTTGAAATTAATGCAAAATCAGCACTCATTTTTGAGCTAAAAAAATAATTCGATGAATGTACGTTTGCTTTTTCTTTGTTTCTGTACCGCCTCGTTTGCGCAACAAGCGCCTCGTTTGTTTGTGAGTCAAAAGTGGAATAAAAGTACTTTAGAAATACAAACTACTGACGGGAGTTACCGCATCACACCCTATTCTGCAAACATTTTTGAAACCACGTTTTTACCCAAGGGCGAATCGAGTTCAATTCCTTCTCATGCGATAGTGATGCAACCCACGGCTATAAAAACCAAATTAACCCATACCACCAACGAAGTGCGCTTGCGTTCGGCTGGAATGGAGGTGCGCATCCAGAAAGCGCCTTTTCAGCTGCAATATTGGTACCACAATAAACTGTTGTTGACAGAGAAAAATGGCTACACCAAACGCGACAGTTCGTTTGTGCTTGATTTTGCCATTTCGGCCAATGAAGCTTTGTACGGTGGCGGTTCTCGCGCCTTGGGCTTGAATCGACGAGGAAATAAACTAGAACTCAAAAATCAACCGCGTTACGGCTACAGCAACCGGGCTGAAACCCTGAATTTTTGTATTCCGTTGGTGTTGTCGTCACAGTTGTATGCCGTGCATTTTGACAACTCGGCTTTGGGATTTTTGGATTTAGACAGTCAAAAAAATAACATAATCGCTTACGAATCTATTTCGGGCCGCAAAACCTACCAAGTGATTGCCGCCGATTCTTGGTCCGGACTTACCGAAAACTACACCCAACTTACCGGTTTGCAACCTTTGCCGCCGCGCTGGGCTTTAGGAAATTTTTCTTCCCGATTTGGGTACCATTCGCAGGAAGAAACCGAAAAAACCATTCAGAAATTTCAGGATGATCACATTCCCGTGGATGCCATCATTTTGGATTTGTATTGGTTTGGAAAGACCATTCAAGGGACTTTGGGTAATTTGGCCTGGGACAAAGAAACCTTCCCCAATCCCGAAAAAATGATGAAGTCCTTTCAAGACAAAGGCATACAAACCGTGCTCATTACCGAGCCTTTTGTGCTCAGCACTTCTTCCAAATGGAAAGAAGCCGAAGAGAAAGGCATACTCGCAACCGAAGCCGGTGGAAATACCTGCACCTACGATTTTTATTTTGGTCATACCGGTATCATTGACGTATTTAAACCCCAAGCCAAACAATGGTTTTGGGATATTTACAAAGGCCTAATCGCGCAAGGAGCAACAGGTCTTTGGGGTGATTTGGGCGAACCCGAAAGTTTCCCATCAAAAGCCATTACGGCTGCCGGAAAAGCTAGTGTGGTGCACAACATCTACGGACACAATTGGGCCAAGCTCATAGCCGAGGGCTACCAACGCGATTTTCCCAGCCAACGGCCTTTTATTTTGATGCGTTCGGGCTATTCGGGATCGCAGCATTTTGGCATCATTCCGTGGAGTGGCGACGTGAGTCGTTCGTGGGAAGGCTTGCAATCTCAACCTGAAATTGCATTAGGCATGGGGATGCAAGGCATCGGTTATATGCACTCGGATTTGGGCGGATTTGCCGGTGATTATTTTGACAATAACTTGTATTTGCGTTGGTTGCAATATGGTGTATTTCAACCCATTTTCCGACCACATGCTCACGAGGCAGTAGCGTCAGAGGTGGCCTATAAAGACGTAGACACCAAAGCCAAAGCCAAAAAATTAGTAGAGTTGCGTTACCAAATGCTGCCCTACAACTATACCTTGGCATTCGAAAACAGCCAAAAAGGAACTCCATTGATGCGTCCGTTGTTATTTGAAGAACCGCAAAATTCGGCGCTTTGGAACACAACGAGCACCTATTTGTGGGGACCTAATTTCTTGGTTACACCCATCACGCAACCCAATACCAAAACCACTACAGTCTATTTCCCCAAAGCCAATTCGTGGTACGATTGGTACAGCAACGAACGCATCGCTGGTGGCACCCAACAAGAAGTGACTGTAGCCGATGACCGTCTTCCAGTCTATGTGCGCGGCGGTTCATTTATCCCGATGATCAACACCATACAAACCACGCGCGATTATACATTAGATCAGTTGTATGTGCATTATTACCACGACGAGGCAACGCCAACCTCTACCGGCAGTGTCTATAACGACGACGGAAAGACGCCCAATGCCTTTGCAACAGGCGCCTATGAAAGGCTGCATTTTAGCCAAACCACTTCGGCCGATCTGATCGAATTTAAGCTATCGACTGAGACGGGCAAAGCCTTTGTATCGGCACCCAAAAAAGTAAATCTGATTTTGCATCATTTTACGCGTTCGGTTACGCAAGTGATGGCCAATGGCAAAGCGATACCTTATGTGCGGTCTAAAGACCAAACCCAATTGATTATTCCGCTTACTGATTTTAAAAACCCAATTACCCTACAAATACGCTAAAAATGAAAAACCTATCGCTATTTTTTGTGCTCGGTCTACTTAGTGCTTCCTCGTTTTTGCAGGCACAGGCACCGGTAAAAAAACCATTCAGCTGGGAGGCAGCCACCGTTTATTTTTTATTAACCGATCGTTTTCAAAACGGAAATACGGCCAACGACCACAATTACCACCGTACCAAACCAACCGGAAAATTACGCGGATTTGAAGGCGGTGATTTGCGTGGAGTCATTCAAAAAATAGACGAAGGCTACTTTGATGCTTTGGGAATCAATGCCATTTGGATGACACCCGTGGTGGAACAAATTCACGATGGAGTGGACGAAGGAACCGGGTTTAGTTACGGATTTCACGGCTATTGGACCCGCGATTGGACGGCCTTGGATCCTAATTTCGGCACCGCTGCCGACTTGAAAGAGTTGGTGGATAAAGCGCATGCGCATGGCATTCGCGTGTTGTTAGACGCCGTGGTCAATCACACCGGACCAGTCACGCCTGAAGATGCGGTCTATCCTGAGGCTTGGGTGCGCACCAGTCCAAAATGCACCTACAAATCCTACGATACCTACATTACGTGTACCTTGGTAGAGAATTTACCCGACGTGAAAACCGAGAGCGATCATTCGGTTCAGGTTCCTCCTTTTTTGGCTGATAAATGGAAAGAAGAAGGCCGCTACGAAGCCGAGATGGCCTCGCTCGATCAGTTCTTTGCCAGCACGGGGTATCCGCAAGCGCCCCGGTATTACATCATTAAATGGTTGGCCGATTACATAACCAAATACGGCATTGACGGCTACCGTGTGGATACCGCCAAACACACCTCCGAATACGTGTGGGCCGATTTCAAGAAAATATGCGACGCCAAATTTGCCGAATACAAGAAAAACAACCCCACAAAAGTGTTGGACAATAATCCGTTTTTTACAGTGGGCGAAGTATATGGCTATAATATTGGCGATAAATTGGCCTATAATTTTGGCGATCGCCGGGTAAATTATTTTGCTAATGGCTTTACAGGGCTCATCAATTTTGATTTTAGAAATGAGGCCAAATTGGCCTACGAACCCTTGTTTTCGAAGTACTCATCCATTTTAAACAACGACCTCAAAGGGCATACGGTCATGAATTATATTTCGTCACACGACGACAGCTACCCGTTTGACAAAAAACGCGACCGTGCCTTTGAAAGTGCCACCAAATTGTTGTTGGCTCCCGGAATAGCCCAAGTGTACTACGGCGACGAAAGTGCGCGATCATTGGACATTGAGGGAACTCAAGGCGATGCAACCCTGCGCTCTTTCATGAATTGGGAGGCAATGCAAACAGACGAATTTTCTAAAAATGTGTTGAAACATTGGCGAAAATTGGGTGTGTTTAGAAAAAACCATCCATCCATTGGCGCAGGAGTTCACCAAAAAATTGCCGACAAAAACTACGTGTTTTCCCGCAAATGGACCCAAGGAAAGTATTCCGATCAGGTAGTTGTAGGCCTAGATTTGCCTTTGGGCAGCAAGACCATTTCGGTAGGAAAAATTTTTCCAAACGGAACCAAAGTGCGCGATGCCTATTCTGGAAAAACAGCCCTAGTGACCAACGGAAAAATTACCCTCAATACCCCCGAAACCCTTTTATTAATCGAAAAACAATAACATGAAAAAAGTAGTCGTACTCCTTTGCCTTGCCGTAGGAATTTTTAGCTGTAAAAAAGCCGAAGAAACCCCAAAAGTTACTCCCGAAATTGCGGCAGTTACGCCAGAATTGGCCGATAATGCCGTGATTTATGAAGTGAATATTCGTCAGTATTCGCCCGAGGGAACCTTTAACGCCTTTACTCAAGATATTCCCAAGTTGAAAGAAATGGGGGTAAAGATTTTGTGGTTGATGCCCATTCATGAAATTGGAATAAAAAACCGCAAAGCCAAAGGCGATAAGTCTATTGAACAAATCACCGATCCAAAAGAAAGAGAGAAGTATTTGGGCAGCTATTATTCGGTTAAAGACTACCGCAGCATTAATGCTAAGTTTGGAACCAAAGCCGATTTTGCCAAATTAGTTCAAACGGCTCATGAAAACGGCATCTATGTTATCTTAGACTGGGTAGCCAACCACACCGCTTGGGATCATCCGTGGGTAGAGCAACACAACGACTTTTACACACGAGACAAAGCCGGAAAAATGATTGCGCCTTTTGATTGGACTGATGTTGTGGAGTTGGACTTCAACAACAAAGCCATGCGTAAAGCGATGGTGGACGATATGAAATACTGGCTTACCGATTTGAATATTGACGGATTCCGTTGTGACGTAGCCGGTGAAGTGCCTACCGATTTTTGGGATGCCACACGGGTAGAATTAAACAAAGTAAAACCGATATTCTTCTTGGCCGAAGCCGAAAAACCGGAGATGTTGAAAAACGCTTTCGACATGCAGTACGGTTGGGAAGCCCACCATTTGTTTAATCAAATTGCAAAAGGCGAGAAAACCGTTGCAGCCTTTGATGCCTACATGACCAAATTGGATACGGTCTTGCAAAAAGACGACATCAACATGTACTTTACGTCCAACCACGACGAGAATTCTTGGAATGGCACCGAATACGAGCGCATGGGTGATGCCGTTGAAACCTTTGCGGCCTTGAGTTATACCATGCCGGGAATGCCCTTGATTTACAATGGACAAGAATACGACTTGAAAAAACGTTTGCGCTTTTTTGAGAAAGATACCATCCCGCATACTGCCGGTAAAATGGGTGCGATTTACGAAAAACTAGGTGCGCTAAAAACCAATAATGTAGCCTTGCACGGCGGAAAAGTAAAAGCATCTTATGTGCGTTTGGCCACATCCAACGATACTAACATTTTGGCATTTGTTCGTGAAAAAGACGGCAAAAAAGTGATCTATGTAGCCAATATGAGCAAAAAACCAAACACATTTACTTTTCTAGTTGAGGGCAGTTTTGCCGATTACATGACCGGAGAAAAAGTGGTATTGGCCAAAGACCAGTCCCACAGTTTTAAACCCTGGGAGTACAAAATATTCGTACAATAACAACAAAAGATGGCGGGGCGCTGATAATTTAGCAGCGCTATTTTTTTATACCATACCATGAGCAAGCATTTTGATCTTATTGTTGTAGGCGGCGGTGCTGCTGGATTTTTTGCGGCCATCAATTGTGCCGAAAATCATCCGGGATTGCGCATTGCCATCTTGGAACGCGGGCAAGAAGTGCTGGGCAAGGTGCGCATATCGGGCGGTGGACGTTGCAACGTAACCCACGCCTGTTTTGAACCCAATGCTTTGGTGAAATATTATCCCCGTGGCGAACGTGAATTGCG